>NZ_BSPX01000006.1:0-97500 GCF_030161255.1 Zoogloea oryzae | reverse complement strand
TTGCATTTGTATCAGGCTGGCTTTGAACCAGCACAGACCTGATACGCACAAACGCGAGTTCGCCTATGGCGTTGTTGCTCTGGAAACAGAGTGCAAGGTTATAGGATCAAGCGACAAAGTGCATGTGGTGGATGCCTTGGCGATCACAGGCGATGAAGGACGTGCAAGCCTGCGAAAAGCGGGGGGGAGCTGGCAATGGAGCTTTGATCCCCCGATGTCCGAATGGGGAAACCCACCCGCAAGGGTATCCCATCCTGAATACATAGGGATGTGGAGGCGAACCGGGAGAACTGAAACATCTAAGTACCCCGAGGAAAAGAAATCAACCGAGATTCCCCAAGTAGTGGCGAGCGAACGGGGATGAGCCTGCACGACTAAACCGGCTTCTTAGCAGAACAACCTGGAAAGGTTGGCCATAGTGGGTGATAGCCCCGTATGCGAAAAGTAGCCGGCGGGTCTGAGCGTGCGACAAGTAGGGCGGGACACGAGAAATCCTGTCTGAAGATGGGGGGACCATCCTCCAAGGCTAAATACTCGTGATCGACCGATAGTGAACCAGTACCGTGAGGGAAAGGCGAAAAGAACCCCGGGAGGGGAGTGAAATAGATCCTGAAACCGCATGCATACAAACAGTGGGAGCCTCGCAAGGGGTGACTGCGTACCTTTTGTATAATGGGTCAGCGACTTACGTTCAGTAGCAAGCTTAACCGGATAGGGGAGGCGTAGCGAAAGCGAGTCTGATAAGGGCGATTTAGTTGCTGGGCGTAGACCCGAAACCAAGTGATCTATCCATGGCCAGGATGAAGGTGCGGTAACACGCACTGGAGGTCCGAACCCACTAATGTTGAAAAATTAGGGGATGAGCTGTGGATAGGGGTGAAAGGCTAAACAAACTTGGAAATAGCTGGTTCTCCCCGAAAACTATTTAGGTAGTGCCTCGTGCGGACACTTCCGGGGGTAGAGCACTGTAATCGTTGGGGGGGTCATTGCGATCTACCCCGCGATAGCAAACTCCGAATACCGGAAAGTGATACACGGGAGACAGACGGTGGGTGCTAACGTCCATCGTCAAGAGGGAAACAACCCAGACCGCCAGCTAAGGTCCCAAATACATGGCTAAGTGGAAAACGAGGTGGGAAGGCATAGACAGCTAGGAGGTTGGCTTAGAAGCAGCCACCCTTTAAAGAAAGCGTAATAGCTCACTAGTCGAGTCGTCCTGCGCGGAAGATGTAACGGGGCTCAAGCCATGAACCGAAGCTGCGGATGCATTTTATGCATGGTAGGGGAGCGTTCTGTAAGTCTGTGAAGGTGTCTTGTAAAGGATGCTGGAGATATCAGAAGTGCGAATGCTGACATGAGTAGCGATAAAGGGTGTGAAAAGCACCCTCGCCGAAAGCCCAAGGTTTCCTGCGCAACGTTCATCGGCGCAGGGTGAGTCGGCCCCTAAGGCGAGGCAGAAATGCGTAGTCGATGGGAAACAGGTCAATATTCCTGTACCGATTCTAGATGCGATGTGGGGACGGAGAAGGTTAGGTCAGCCATCTGTTGGAATAGGTGGTTTAAGCGTGTAGGCATGCCCCTTAGGCAAATCCGGGGGGCTTAGCTGAGGCGTGACGACGAGCGCTCTTTGAGCGCGAAGTGATTGATACCCTGCTTCCAGGAAAAGCCACTAAGCTTCAGTCTAGAATTGACCGTACCGCAAACCGACACAGGTGGGCAGGTAGAAGATACTAAGGCGCTTGAGAGAACTCAGGAGAAGGAACTCGGCAAATTGATACCGTAACTTCGGGAGAAGGTATGCCCCTGTAGCTTGTAGGAGAACATCCGAAGGGCGACGGGGCCGCAGAGAATCGGTGGCTGCGACTGTTTATTAAAAACACAGCACTCTGCAAACACGAAAGTGGACGTATAGGGTGTGACGCCTGCCCGGTGCCGGAAGGTTAAGTGATGGGGTGCAAGCTCTTGATCGAAGCCCCGGTAAACGGCGGCCGTAACTATAACGGTCCTAAGGTAGCGAAATTCCTTGTCGGGTAAGTTCCGACCTGCACGAATGGCGTAACGATGGCCACACTGTCTCCTCCTGAGACTCAGCGAAGTTGAAGTGTTTGTGAAGATGCAATCTCCCCGCGGCTAGACGGAAAGACCCCATGAACCTTTACTGTAGCTTTGCATTGGACTTTGACGGGACTTGTGTAGGATAGGTGGGAGGCGATGAGACCGGGACGCTAGTTCCGGAGGAGCCGTCCTTGAAATACCACCCTGGTGTCGTTGAGGTTCTAACCTAGGTCTGTGAATCCAGATCGGGGACCGTGCATGGTAGGCAGTTTGACTGGGGCGGTCTCCTCCCAAAAGGTAACGGAGGAGTACGAAGGTCTTCTAGGTACGGTCGGACATCGTACTGATAGTGCAATGGCAAAAGAAGGCTTGACTGCGAGACCGACAAGTCGAGCAGGTGCGAAAGCAGGTCATAGTGATCCGGTGGTTCTGTATGGAAGGGCCATCGCTCAACGGATAAAAGGTACTCTGGGGATAACAGGCTGATTCCGCCCAAGAGTTCACATCGACGGCGGAGTTTGGCACCTCGATGTCGGCTCATCACATCCTGGGGCTGTAGCCGGTCCCAAGGGTATGGCTGTTCGCCATTTAAAGTGGTACGTGAGCTGGGTTTAAAACGTCGTGAGACAGTTTGGTCCCTATCTGCCGTGGGCGCTGGATATTTGAGGGGGCCTGCTCCTAGTACGAGAGGACCGGAGTGGACGAATCTCTGGTGTACCGGTTGTGACGCCAGTCGCATCGCCGGGTAGCTAAATTCGGAAGAGATAACCGCTGAAAGCATCTAAGCGGGAAACTCGCCTCAAGATGAGATATCCCTGGGAACTTGATTCCCCTGAAGGGTCGTTGAAGACCACGACGTTGATAGGCTGGGTGTGGAAGCGCAGTAATGCGTTAAGCTAACCAGTACTAATTGCCCGTGAGGCTTGATCCTATAACCTTGCAATACAAGGCAAACTCGAAAACGTGCGCAATCGCACCACCCAACACCACACTTCTTCACTTTGACGTTCAGCGCGTAACCACGCCGCAGAACGGTACAAGTTACAGTCTGACGACCATAGCGTCTTGGAACCACCCCTTCCCATCCCGAACAGGACCGTGAAACGAGACCGCGCCAATGATAGTGCACACACGTGCGTGAAAGTAGGTCATCGTCAGACTATCCATTCAACACCCCCTCAGGCTATTCGCCTCAGGGGGTGTTACGCTTTGGAAAACAACAATCGCCGTACCACGCGCTTGGCGTGAATCACCGTAAGCGCAATGAATTGACCGTAAGCCCCCGGCCAACTCATCTTCCCCCGGCCCCTTAGCTCGCTAACCGTAGTGTCGACTAGCCAATTGCGACTGGATCCAGTTCTACAACCACCAGCGGCCCCATCAGGCCCTGGATATGAAGACGCCGGCTGAGGCATTCGCATTAGCGGCGTGACCTGTGCAGGATTTGCTGGGTCAATACACGGCTCGACAAAATGGGGCTGAACTAGCTCCAGAAAACAAAAACCCCGGCATTGCCGGGGTTCTCGTGGGTTTTGCGAAGGCCGCCGATGGTATGCGGAGGAACGGGGATCACTCCCACTCGATCGTCGCAGGCGGCTTGCCGGAGATGTCGTACACCACCCGATTGATGCCGCGGACTTCGTTGATGATGCGGTTGGACACCTTGCCCAGCAGGCTGTGGGGCAACTCGGCCCAGTGGGCGGTCATGAAGTCGGCGGTCTGAACGGCGCGCAGCGCGACGACGTATTCGTAGGTGCGGCCGTCGCCCATCACGCCCACGCTTTTCACCGGCAGGAACACGGCGAAGGCCTGGCTGGTCTTGTCGTACCAGTCGGCGGCGCGCAGTTCGTCGATGAAGATGGCGTCGGCACGGCGGAGGAGGTCGGCGAAATCCTTCTTCACTTCGCCGAGGATGCGCACGCCGAGGCCCGGGCCGGGGAAGGGATGGCGATAGACCATCTCGTGGGGCAGGCCGAGGGCAACGCCCAGCTCACGCACTTCATCTTTGAAGAGCTCGCGCAGGGGCTCGAGGAGCTTGAGGTTGAGGGTTTCGGGCAGGCCGCCCACGTTATGGTGGCTCTTGATGGCGTGGGCCTTGCCGGTCTTGGCGCCGGCGGATTCGATCACGTCCGGGTAGATGGTGCCCTGGGCCAGCCACTTGGCGTTGGGCAGCTTGGCGGCTTCGGCCTGGAAGACTTCGACGAACTCGCGGCCGATGATCTTGCGCTTGGCTTCCGGGTCGGTCACGCCGGCCAGGTGGCCCATGAACTGCTCGGTGGCATCCACGTGGATGACCTTGACGCCCAGGTTGCGGGCGAACATCTGCATCACCATCTCGCCTTCGTTGAGGCGCAGCAGGCCGTTGTCGACGAACACACAGGTGAGCTGGTCGCCGATGGCCTTATGGAGCAGGGCCGCAACCACGGAGGAATCGACGCCGCCGGAGAGGCCGAGGATGACTTCATCCGAGCCCACCTGGGCGCGCACCTTCTCGATGGCCTCGGCCACGTAGTCGGGCATGTTCCAGTCGTTCTGGCAGCCGCAGATCTCGTGCACGAAGCGGGCAATCATCTCCTTGCCCTTGATGGTGTGGGTGACTTCCGGGTGGAACTGCACCGCGTAGAACTTGCGGGTCTCGTCGGCCATCGCGGCGATGGGGGTCGATTCGTTGGAGGCGATGACCTTGAAGCCGGTGGGCAGTTCGGTGACCTTGTCGCCGTGGCTCATCCACACGTCGAGCAGGCCGTGGCCTTCATCGTTGCTGCGATCCTGGATGTTGCGGAAGAGCGCGGAGTGGCCGCGGGCGCGGATCTCGGCGTAGCCGAACTCGCGCTTGCCGGAGCTCTCGACCTTGCCGCCGAGCTGGCTGGCCATGGTCTGCATGCCGTAACAGATGCCCAGCACGGGCACGCCGATCTCGAAGACGGCCGTCGGCGCCTTCCATTCGGTGGCTTCATAGACCGAATTCGGGCCGCCGGACAGGATGATCCCCTCGGGCGCGAAGTTGCGGACGAAGTCGTCGGAGACATCGTAAGGATGGATTTCGCAGTACACCTGCTGCTCGCGCACACGGCGGGCGATGAGCTGGGTGACCTGGGAGCCGAAATCGAGGATCAGGATTTTCTTGTGCACGGCGGGTTCCGGAGGTGAAAACGGGAAGCCGGCGATTATACCGCCAGCCGCAATCGGCTGCCCGTGCCGCGTTGTGCGCTGGTAGGCAAGGCGCGGCGGACGTGGCAGGATTGGGCGCCTCGTCCGGTCAATCCTTTTTTCCCCTGAACAAACATGAGCAAGCCCCGCATCATCGTCGGCATCAGCGGCGCCAGTGGTTTCCAGTACGGCATGAAGGCCCTCGAGCTCCTCAAGCCGATGGACGTGGAAGTGCATCTGGTGATCTCGAAGGGTGCCCAGCTCACCCGGGCGATGGAAACCGACGTGCCGCCCGGCGCGGCCGAGGCGCTGGCGGATATCGTCCATACGCCGCAGAACCTCGGCGCGGCGATCTCCAGCGGCTCGTTCCAGACCGTGGGGATGCTGGTGGCGCCGTGTTCCATGAGCAGCCTGGGGGCGATCGCCCACGGCATCACCGAAAACCTCCTCACCCGCGCCGCCGACGTGGTGCTGAAGGAACGCCGCCGGCTGGTGCTGATGGTGCGCGAGACGCCGCTGCACCTGGGCCATCTGCGCAACATGACTGCCGTCACCGAAATGGGCGGGATCATCTTTCCGCCGGTGCCGGCGCTGTATCACAAGCCGGCGTCGGTGGATGCGATCGTCACCCACAGCGTGGCGCGGGCGCTGGATCTGTTCGGCCTGCCGGTGGCGGGCATGCTCCGCTGGGGCGAGACGCCCGCCGAGCCGCCCGAGAATGGTTGAGGCAGGCGCCTTCAACTCCATGCCGTTTGCTTGTTGCGTCACTTCTGGATAGGCTTACAGCGATAAACACTTTTTGATCGTCAGAGGCAAGTCATGTCCGACCGCGAGGCGCTTTACCGGGCCGCCATCGGCCCCAAGAACCAGGATTACTATTTAAGCCGCTTCCTGGCTTTCGACGAGGCCGGCAAGGCCGGGCCCAGCTGGAACTGGCCGGCGGCGCTGCTGACCTTCTTCTGGTTCATCTATCGGCGGATGTGGGCGGTCGGCTTTGCCTATCTCGTGGCTGCCAACCTTCTCGCCTGGATCATCGGGATGATCTTCGGCGACATTGGCCCGCTCATTGCGCTGATCGCCCAGGTGGCGCTGCCGGGCATGTACGCCAACATGCTTTACCACGCCCACTGCAACCAGAAGATCGAAGAGGCGCTGGCCGCTGGCACCGATCCTGCCTATCAGCTGGGCGTGCTCGAAGGAAAGGGCGGAACGAGCCGCAGCGGGGCGATCATCGGTTTTGTGCTGCTGGGTTTCGTGGTGCTCGGGATGTTGGCGGCAGTGGCGATTCCCCAGTACCAGACGTACGTGAACAAGGCCAAGGTGGCCGAGGCCGCAGCCCTTGGGCGCAGGGCGGTCGAGTCGGTGGAAGCCTACCGGCGTCAGCACGATGAACTGCCGGCCAAGTTGGTGGAGGCGGGCTTCATTCCCACGCCGCCGCTTCACGTCTACGGCATCGAGATGGACGGGCCCGCAATGGTCGTCACGATCCGCCAGGGCGCGGGCTTTCCGGACGGCGGCCGGCTGATCTGGGAGCTCACCGAATCGCCCGACGGCAAGACCGCCTGGCGTTGCCGGGCCCAGCGTCTGCCGGTGCCGACCTTGCCGGAGGATTGCCGGTAAGCGTTAGGGGCGTGAAGTGACTTGCGTTGGTGTTTGTGTCTTTTAAAACATATTTTGTTTTAATAGACACAGAGCCCGCCTGGGTGTTTCCTGAATCTTGTCGGCGTCTTACCAGCCCGATTCGCGGATCAGCAGTGCGGCGCCGGAGCGGACAAAATCGCCGGCAAGGGATTTCGGCTGGCCGTAGATCGTCACCGAACCGCGCAGCACATGGCCCGGGGGCTGCTTGCCCTCATCCACCGCCAGCACCACGCGATACACCGCCCGCTCGGGAATCAGCTGCCCGTTGCGTTCGCGCACCAGCACCTCGCCGCCGTGGCCCACCGCCAGCATGGCGTCCGGCAGGGCGCGGGTGGCGTCCCGGTCGATGCGCACCACCTTCAGGGCGCGGGTCGGCAGGCCCGGGGTTTCCGGCAGGAAGCGGCCGGCGTCGCCCACCGACACGCGTTCCACTTCGGCGTCGGTGAGATAGGTTTCCACTTCCCACGCCTTAGGATCGATGAGCACGCCCAACTGCTGCTGACGGCCGACGGTTTCGCCCACGCGCAGGTCGGGCGCGATGTCGGCGAGCACCCCGTCGAAGGGCGCGGTGACGGTGTAGCGCTTGAGTTCGTCGGCGGTGCCGGCGAGTTCGGCCTTGGCGGCTTCGAGCTCCTCGACGGTGACCGGCTGGCGTGCGCGCAGGGTTTCGTCGAGGCCCGAGACTTCCGCCTGCCAGGCCAGCCGCGAGAAGCGGGCTTCGGCTAGGCGACGGCGGTACTCGGCGTCGTCGGTGCTGAGTTTCAGGATCACCTGGCCGGCGGTCACCGCGTCGCCGGGCTTTACCGGCATCGCCTCGATCTGCGCCGGGCCCGGGGAGAACAGCGGGTAGTGGCGCGCCGAGCGCATCAGGCCCTGACTGCTCACCTGGAAGTTCCACGGCACGATGGCAACGAGCAGCAGCAGGATCAGCAGCCATAGCTTGCCGCGACCGCCACCCTTGGCCTTGATCTCGGGCCAGCGGCTGCGCCACTCGGTGATTTCCTTCCACATGGGCAACATCACGAACCATCCGATCTCGACCGCAAAAAGCAGGATCCCGAGCGCCTTGAAGAAGTAGTGATACACCAGCAGGGCGATGCCGATGAAGAGCACCAGCCGGTATAGCCACACGCCGTAGGCGAAGAGGATGAGCCCCCGGCGACGGGCCGCCGGCAGGAACTCGGGCACCGGCTCGCCCAGGCCGAACAGGCGCTCGCGCAGGTCCCAGCGGGCCAGGGCGAAGGAGCGCGCGTGGAGGTTGGGAAAGTCGAGATAGTCGGAGAGCAGGAAGTAGCCGTCGAAGCGCATGAAGGGGCTCGCGTTGATCGCCACGGTGGCGACCCAGGTGGTGGTGGCCAGCATGAAGGCGGTGCCGCGCAGGGTGCCGTCGGGCAGCAGCGCCCAGGCGAGCGTTGCCCAGGCGGCCACGGCGAGTTCGGTGAGGATGCCGGCGGCGCCCACGGCGAGGCGGTCCTGCCGGCGGGTGAGGCGCCAGGCTTCGTTCACGTCGGTGTAGGCCACCGGCCACATCACCAGGAAGGCGACCCCCATGGTCGGCACCCGGCAGCCCAGCCGCCGGGCGGTGAAGGCGTGGCCGAATTCGTGGAGCACCTTCACGAAGATCAGCGCCACGCCGTAGCCCATCGCGCCCTGCCAGGTGAGGGTATCTACCAGCGTGGCGGCGAAGTGTTCCCACTGGCGCACCACCTGATACAGCCCCAGCGCCAGCGCGGCGAGGGTGACGCGCAGGAAGGTGGCGGAATAGAACAGCTCGACCCGCGGCAGCTGGCGCACCAGCCAGCGGTCCGGGCGGATCAGCGGCACGCGGAAGAACAGGTAGTGGTGCAGCAGCCATTGCCACAGGGTGTTGTGGCGGGCTTTTTCCTGAAAGACGAGGCGGGCTGTGCCGGCTTCGCCGAGGGGCCGGATGAGCTGGTGATCGGTGAGGAAGCGCACCACCAGATCCACGTCGTGCTCGTCGAGGTTGAGGGTGGTTTCGGCTTCGATGGCATCGACGATCTTCGCCGGATCGCCCAGGTGCCAGCGGGCGAGGATCTCGAAGGTGGTCCAGTCAATGCGGTAGAACTGGTTGCGCACCGGGTCGTGGAGGCTCCAGGTGGGCGCGCCATCAAGGCCAGCCGGGCCGTCGAGGAGGGCGAGTTCGTCACGCAGCGGCGGGAGGTTGCGGGGAAGATCGGCCGTGAGGGCGGAGGCGTCGAGGGCTGCCTGCATCGCGTGGGCTCCTCAGAGGCCGGTGGCCTGGCGCAGGCTCGCCAGCGGCCGGCGCAGCACCCAGTAGGCCAGCGGCACGTGCTCGCCGCGGACCTTCACCGTGCCCTTGAGGCCGACGCGGGGCTTTTCCTGACCGTCGGCGAGGGTGGCGCGCAGGCGGTAGGCAAAGCTGCCGTCGGGGCGCGAGACCGCCTCGTGGGCGAGGTAGCGCACGGTCGCATCCACCGGCTTGAGCGGCGAGGCGTTGAGGTAAAGGGTGACTTCGGCGCCCGGTGGCAGGTCGATGACGTCGCCAGGGCTGAGCCAGGCTTCGACTTCGGCGTCGTCGGCGCCCGCGATGGTGATGATGCGTTCGCCGGTGGACACCGGCTTGCCGATCCATTCGCTCGGGTCGTCCATCAGCACGATGCCATCCCGGGGCGCGGTGGCCTGGGCTTTGGCAAACTGAGCCGACAGCAGGTCGGCCTCTGCCTGACGCTCGGCGATTCGGCCTTGCAGGATTGCCAGCTGGGCCTTGCTCTTGGGGTCGAACACGGCCTGCTGGGCCGACTGGCGGTATTCGGCTTCGGCGGTCACCAGCCCTTGCTTGGCCACTGCGAGGCGGCTGGAGAGGGTGGTGAGATCGAGCTGGAACAGCTTGTCGCCGGCCTTGACCTGGCTGTTGGGGGTGACGAAGAACTTGTCCACCGTGCCGTCAAGCGGCGCGCGGACCACTGCCGGCTGGGCGGGTACGAGTTCGCCCGGGGCGAGCACGCTGAAGCGCACCGGAAACAGCGCCACGGCGGCGGCCAGGATCGAGTAGCGCAGGGTGCGGCGATGCCACAGGGCGGCCACGTTGGCGCGCACATCGGCGGCCTGCCACTGGCGCATCCGCTTGAGCCGGAAGCGCCAGCCATGAAAAGTGAGCCAGTGACGGCGCCAGGCCTTGCGGTCGGCAGCATCGGGCCAGGCGTCGGCGAGCATGCGCCAGCGGCTCCTGGCGTCGGGTTTGGCCTGGATCTGCCATTCGTGGGCCCAGATGTCGGCCCATTCGGTGATGAGGCCGATCTCGCCTTGCTGCCACGGGGTGTCCCGGGCAAGCAGCAGGCCGCCCGGGGTGGATTTTGAAAGGGGCACCCACAGGGCGTGGGCCGGGAGCCATTCGTCCCACTCGGCTGCCTCGGCGGGGGCCAGGGTGTTGGGCGACACCACGCAGGGGTTGTCGCCTTCCTTGAGGAGTTGCCGTGCGACCCGCTCCAGCCACTGGGCGAAGGGGGCGTTGGCATCCGGGCTGACCACCCCCGACAAGGCCACCACGCCCCGATCGGCCAGCCACAGGGCGGCTTGCCGGTAGGGCGCGAGGGCCAGGGTCTCGTTCACCGCGATGAAGCCCAGCTCCGCCGGCGACGCCGCCAGCCGGGCCCGACGCGCCAGGTGCAGCAGCGCGCCGAGGGAGTGGGAGATGAAGGCGTCGTTATCGGACGGGCTGCTCACGGTGACCTCGACTGGGTGGCGGATCAGACGGTACGGGCGCGGGCCTGGCGGGCGTGCTCGACCAGGCTGCTCCGTACGGCGTCACGCCCGGGGGCGCTGGCCGTGCGGAACTGGGCGCTGAGACCCTCACGACCGTTGAACGAAACCCGCTGACCGTTGCTGACGCGGATGCGGAAGACCGTCGACACCTGATTGCCGAAGTTGTCCTTGGCGGTGACCTTGACCTCGACATCGCCGTCGAAGTCCGCCGGCGGAATGCCGATGAACTCGCCCTTGCGGGCGTCGAAGCGCAGCCAGTTGGGGAGCGGGGTGCCGTCGATGCGTTCGGCCGAAAGCTGCACGCGCGCATCCAGGCGGGTGTGGGTGAAGGTGTCAGGCGGAACGATCAGCTTGATCGGCGAGGACGGGCGGAAGTCCTGGTCGTTGAGCGGACGGCTGAGAACAAGGTTGGTGTCGGCCTTGGATTCCGGCGCCTGGACCACGATGCGGAAGCCGTCGGAGCGGGTGAGCCCGCTCTGGCCGGTGGTCTGGGTGACCGGTCGGGTTTCGGCCACGGTGGGTACGGTGCCGCCCACAGGCGCACGGCTGGCGTCGGGGGTCGGGGCGACGCTGGTGACGGACAGCGCACGGTCGGCCGGGCTGAAGAAGCCGTCGCCCTTGGGGGCCGCCCAGGAGCCGCCAATGGCGCCGCTGCCGGCGGTCGGGGCCGTCCAGCCGGTGTCGACGGGCGGCTTGACCGGCGTCGGGTCGACCGCCGGCGTGACGACCGGCTTGGCCTCGACTTCAGGCTTGGCTTCGATCGGCTTGGTCGGCACGCCGGCCACGCGGAGGGTGAAGTCGGCGTGGGTGGGCTGGTTGCCGTGGTCGTCGGCGATCACGCGGATCTGCAGCACGGCGATGTCGCCGCCGCCCGGGGTGCCCGAGAAGGTGCGGGTGACCGGATCGAATTGGACCCACGCGGGCAGCGGGCTGCCATCGGCCAGGGTGGCCGAGTAATGCAGGGTGTCTTCGCCGTTGGCGTCGGCAAAGGTGCCGGCGGGGACGGTGAAGCTGAACGGCACGCTCTCGGTGGCGTCCTGGGTGTCGAGGGAGCCGGTGTTCTGCGGATCGACGTTGGTGACAGCCTTGAAGGCGCCGGTGGCGACCGTTTCGGTGGTGCCGTCGCCGCCGAAGACCTTGACCCGGACGAACTTGCCGATCTCGGCCGCGGTGACGGTGTAGCTGGCCGCAGTGGCGCCGGTGATGGTACGCAGGTTGGTGCCGGCGGCATCGTCGGCCACTTCCCAGACATAGCGGAAGGTGGTGGCCGGGTCGCCGGCATCCACGTCGTGCCACAGGCCCGGATCGGCGGTGACGGTGCCGTCCTGACGCAGGGTGCCGTCGCCGCGGAAGTCGCCGCTGTAGCTGGGGGCGATATCGTTGATCGGGGCGTCGTTGACTGCGTCGACGGTGATCGATACCACGTTCGCCGCGCTCGAGAAGGGCGATGCGCCGCCGGTGGTGGCCAGGCTGGTGAGGGTGCCGGCCGTGCCGCTGGTGCGATCCCAGGCGCGGTAGGTGAGGTGCGCGTTGGTTGGGTTTTCGGCGTTGGGGACGAAGCGGATCTTGTCGGTGCTGTTGAGCAGCAGGCCGTTGCTGCCGGTGAGGCCGGTGACGGTGTTCCAGCTGGAGCCGCCGTTGGTGGAGTATTCCCAGTGGCCGTTGCCGTCGTCGGTGGCGGTGATCGCGATGCCCGGCAGGGCGCCGCTGTCCACGTCGCTGATGGTGCTGCCGATGAAGCTGGCGACGGTCTGGCCGGCGTTGGTGGTGTCGTCTTCGGTGATCGACGGGAGCGTCGGCGTGGCCGGGGCCAGGACCGGGGCGTCATTGACCGCGCTGACGGCGATGTTCATGCCGTTCTGCCGGGCAGAGAAGGCCGAGGTGGCGCCGTTCGCGCTGGTGTCGGCGTAGCCGCCGCTGGCGCCGGCGCTGCGGTCCCAGGCGCGGTAGGTGAGCGCCGCGGTGGTGGCGTTCTGGCCGTTGGGCAGGAAGCGGATGCGGTCGGTGTCGGCGAGCAGCAGGGCATGGGTGCCGGTCACGGCGCCGCCCACGTCGGCGTTGATCCAGGTGGTGCCGCCGTCGGTGGAGTACTGCCAGGTGCCGTTGCCGCTGTCGAGGCTGGTGATCGCCACGCCTTGCACCGCGCCGGAGTCGGCGTCGGTGGTGGCGCCGCGCAGGGCCGAGACGAGCTGGCCGGCGTTGCTGGTGTCGTCTTCGGTGAGCGGCGTGAGGGTGGTGTCGCCGGCTGCCAGGACCGGGGCGTCATTGACCGCGCTGACCGCGATCGACACCTGGTTGTTGGTGGGCGAGAAGGCCGAGGTGCCGCCGGTGGCCGCCAGGCTGGCCAGACTGCCTGAGGTGCCGGTGCTGCGGTCCCACGCGTGGTAGGTGAGCGCCGCGGTGGTGGCGTTCTGGCCGTCCGGCACGAAGCGGATCCTGTCGGTGCTGGCGAGCAGCAGGCCGTTGGCACCGGTGAGGCCGGTGACGGTGTTCCAGGTGCTGCCGCCGTCGGTGGAGTACTCCCAGCTGCCGTTGCCGTTGGCCGTTGCGCTGATGGCGATGCCCTGGACGGCGCCGCTATCCACGTCGCTGACAGTGCTGCCGATGAAGCTGGCGACAGTCTGGCCGGCGTTGCTGGTGTCGTCTTCGGTGAGCGGCGTGAGGGTCGGCAGCGCGGAGGCAAGCACCGGGGCGTCGTTCACCGCGGTGACGGTGATGCTCATGCCGTTCTGCTGGGTCGAGAAGGCCGAGGTGCCGCCATTCACGCTGGTGTTGGCGTAGCTGCCGGCGGTGCCGGTGCTGCGATCCCAGGCGCGGTAGGTGAGGTTGCCGGTGGTGGCGTTCTGGCCGTTGGGCAGGAAACGGATGCGGTCGGTGTCGGCCAGCAGCAGGGCGTGGGTGCCGGTCACGGCGCCGCCGTCGTCGGCGTTGGTCCAGGTCGCGCCGCCGTCGGTGGAGTACTGCCAGGTGCCGTTGCCACTGGTGAGGCCGGTGATCGCGACGCCTTTGACGGCGCCGGTGTCCACGTCGGTGGTGGTGCCACGCAGGGCGGAGATCAGCTGGCCGGCGTTGCTGGTGTCGTCCTCGGTGATGGCGGTGAGGGTGCTGTCGCCAACGGCGAGCACGGGCGCGTCATTGACCGCGGTGACGGTGATGCTGGCTTCGTCGGAGGCGGACGAGAAGTGCGAGGCGTTGCCGGTGGTGCTGGCATCCACGCCGCTGCCGGCGGTGGCGCCGGCGCCGTCCCACGCGCGGTAGGTGAAGCTGGCGGTGGTGGCGTTTTCGCCGTTGGGCACGAAGCGGATCAAGTCGGCGTCGGCCAGGGCGATGGCCGAGGAGGACGAGACCGTGCCGAAGGCTGTCCAGCTGCCGCTGCCGATCTTGTATTCCCAGTGGCCGTTGCCCGGGGTCTGATCGACGATGACGATGCCGGAAAGGGCGCCGGTATCCACGTCGGTGATGGCGCCACGGAAACTGGCGACGGTCTGGCCGGCGTCGTTGGTGGCGTCTTCGGTGAGGCCGGCAAGGACCGGTGCGGCCGGGGTGAGGACGGGGGCGTCGTTTTCCGCCGTCACGTTGAGGGCGATGGTGCCGGTGGCCGCCGTGGCGCTGTCTTCGCCACCGTCAGCGATCGAGACGCTGATGGTGGTGTCGACGTCGGTGTTGGCGCCCGGGGTGAAGTGCAGCGCGGCCAGCGCGGCGTTCACCGCCGAGACGCTGCCGGTGAAGGTCCACACGCCGGTGCCGGGGTTGTAGGCGGCGCCGGTGGGCACGTTGAGGCTGCCCAGCGTGGGGTCGGCGAGGGTCAGGGTGGCGGTGACGATTTCGTCCGGGTCCGGGTCGGTGACGGTGATCGTCGGCACGGTGACGCTGGCGGCACCTTCGGTGTAGCTGGCGGTGGCGCTGGTGGGCGAGATGGTCGGGGCGTCGTTCAGGTCACGGATGACCAGATAGCTGGTGCCGGTGGCGCTCTGGGCGCCGAAGGTGCTGTCGGCCACGCCGTTGGCGTCGGTGATCGTCCAGGTGAGCGCGCGGCTGGCGCCGGTGTCGGTGGGCGAGGACGAGCCGTTCTGGTACTGGACGTGCTCAAGCAGGCTTTCGAACTCGGCCTTGGTGACGTTGCCGCTGGCCGTGGTGAGGCTCAGGGTGCCGGTGCCGGCGTTGTAGGTGACGTTGATCTGGGCGCCGGAGCCGGTGGTGAGCACGCTGCCGGAGCGGCTCCAGCCGCTGGGCGTGGCCACCGACAGGACGTCGGCGCTGCTGCGGTTGTTGCTGATGACCACGCTGGCGCTGGCCACGTAGGCATCGTCCACGTCGCTGACGGTGGCGCTGCCGACGACGTTGGGGTTGGAGTTGTCGAGCACGTAAACCGGCGCGCCGCCTTGCTCGAAGACCACGGTGGAGGCGTCGAGCGCGGTGTTGTGGTTGAGCGCCAGGGTGGGCGCATCGTTGCGGGCGGTGATCGACAGGCTGCTGGTGCCGGCGTTGGCGGTGAGCGTGCCGGTGCTGGCGTCATTGCCGCCAGTGGCGTCGGTGAGGCGCGAGCCGAAGCTGCTGGTGGTGGCCCAGGTGAGGCTGCGGCTGGTGGCGGTGCCGGTGGGGTTGTCGCTGGACGTGGAGAAGACGATCGAGCGGGCAACGGCCTGGTAGTCGGCCAGGGTGGCGGTGCCGGTGAGCGTGAGCACGCCGGTGCCGGCGTTGTATGAGGCGGAGATGCCGGTGCCGGAGAGCGGCGCGGTGACCGCCAGCGTGTCGCCGCTGGTGAAGTTGCCGGAGATGCTGACGCTGATGCCTTCGAGGGTGGTGTCGTCGGCGTCGGCAAGGGTGATCGACGGGGCGATGACGGTAGCCGAGCCCTTTTCCACGTAGCTGGCGCTGCCCAGGCCGCCGACGGTGGTGGCGTTGTCGGTGGCGGTGAGGGCGACGCTGCTGGTGCCGACGCTGCTGTCGAGCTTGTCGGCGCCGCCGGTGGCGGCGTCGGCGTCGGTGACCTGCCAGCTGATGCTGCGGGTGCCGGAGACCGCGGTGGGATCGTCGGCGGTGCTGCTGTAGGTGACGGTGCGCAGGACGCTCTCGAAGCTGGCCTTGGAGGCGCCGGCGTGGCTGAGGGTGAGCACGCCGGTGGTGCTGTTGTAGCTGGCCGTGATGCCGCTGGCGCCCACGGTGGCGGACAGGGTGTCGCCGGCGGTGAAGTCGCCGCTGATCCACACGCGGGCTTCGGTGAGGTTGGCGTCGTCCACGTCGGCAAGACTGATGGCGCCTGCCAGCACGACGGCGCTGCCGCCTTCGGTGTAGCTCGCGGCAGTGCCGGGCAGGCCCGAGACGGTCGGCGCGTCGTTGGCCGGGGCGACGGAGATCAGGCTGGTGGCGCCGGCGCTCGTTTCGCGGGCGGTGCTGGCGTCGTTCGCAGCGGGGAAGTCCGTCTGGCGGCTGCCAAAGCTGTCGGTGACCGTCCAGGTGAGGGTGCGCGAGGTGGAGCTGCCGTCGCTGGTCGGGTTGTCGCTGGACGAGCTGAAGGTGATCTGGCGCAGCACGTTTTCGTAGGTGGCCAGGCTGGCGTCGCCAGTGATGACCAACGACGTGGCGGTGCTCGACGCATCCAGCGTGAGGCCGGCGGCGCTGAGCACCGAGGCGTCGATGGCCAGCAGGTCGCCGCTCACGCCACCGGCGGAGATGCTGACGGTGGCAGCGCTGAGGGTGGTGTCGTCCGGGTCGGTGAAGGTGAGGTTGGAGACTGCGACCACCGCCGAGCCGCCTTCGGTGTAGGCGATGGTGGCGCCGCCGGTGGTGGCGACCGGGGCGTCGTTGATAGCTTCAATACGCACCTGGGTGCTCTGGGCCGCGGTGACCTGGCTCTCGACGCCGGCGTTGTCGGTGACGCGCCAGATGAGGGTGCGCACGGCGTTGCTGGCAGTGGGGTCGTCGCTGGTGCTGCGGAAGCCGATCTTCTGCATCACGGCGGTGTAGTCGGCCTTGCCGGCGGTGCCGGCAGTGGTGACGAGGATGATCTCGCCGTTGGCGGCATCGTAGGTGTAGCTGATTTCGACCGCGCCGCTCACGTTGGTGCCACTGAGGGTGCCGCTGAGGGCGGTGCCGGACTGGGTCCAGCCGGCGGAGCCGAGCGCGGCCGCATCGAAGTAGCCCAGTTCGTCCTGGGCGTCGAGGCCGGTGGTGATGCGGACGACGGCGCCGGTGATGGCGTTGTCGCTGCCGATGGTGCCGGTGTCGTCGAGGACGGTGAGGGCGCCTTCGAGGGTGGCCGGGGCGCCGCCTTCGACGTAGTCGAGCGGCGTTGCACTGGCAGAGCCGGTGATGTTGGTGACCTGCGGGATTTCGTTGGCGTTCTTGAGGGTGATGTCAGTCGTGCGGGCGGCCGAGCTGGTGGCGCCGGCGCCGTCGGAGTTGGCGTCGGTGACCTGCCAGGTCACGGTGCGCAGATTGTTCTGGCTGCCGCCGGAGGTGAACAGGTCGACGTTGTCCGGATCGGGCGAGTTGTAGTTGGCGTCGTTCCTGTAGGCGACCGAGCGCAGGACCTTCTGATAGTTGGCGACGCTGTCGGTGCCGGAGAGGGTAAGCACGCCAGTGGCGGCATTGAACGACGCCGTGATGCCGGTGCCGGTGGTGATGGCGGCGAGGGTCTCGCGGCCGTCGGTCAGGTAGCCGGTGCCGGTGATACTGACGGTGGCACCCGCCAACTGGGTGTCGTCCACATCGCTGAGGGTGAGGCTGGGGGCGATGACGCGGGCGCCGTCGTCTTCGGTGTAGTTCCAGGTGGCGGGCTGACCGCCAAGGACCGGGGCGTCGGCCAGCGGGGTGACGTTGACCGTGCTGGTGCTGTCGGCACTGCTGACGCCGGCGGTGTCGGTGGCCTTCCAGGTGAGGGTGCGGGTGGCGCTGTTGAGGGTCGGGTCTTCCGAGGCGGTGTTGAAGGTGACCGAGTTGAGCGCGGTCTGATAGGTGGCGGCAGACGCAGTGCCGGTCAGGGTGAGCACGCCGGTCTGGCTGCTGTAGCTGACGGTAAGCCCGCCGGCGGTGCCGACGGCCAGGGTGTCGCCGGCGGTGAAGCCGCTGCTGATCGAGACGGTGGCGCGGCTGAGCTGGCCGCCGTCGTCGGTGATGACGAGGCCGCTGCCCACATTGACGGCGCCGGCGTTTTCGGTGAAGGCGCCGGTAGAGGCGCCCGTGGTGAACTGCGGCGCGTCATTCACGTTGGTGACGTTGACGCTGAGGGTGTACTCGCTGCTCGAGAAGGCGGTGATGCCACCGTTGGTGGAGACATCGGCCTCGCCACGGGTGGCGCCGCTGGTGGCGGTGCCGCTGGTCTGATCCCAGCCGCGCAGGCTGAGGGTGGGCGTGCCGCCCTTGAAGCCGTCCGGGTTGAAGCGCACGCGGTCGGTGCTCTTGAGCAGCAGCGCGGTGGTGGCGCTGGGCGCGCCGAGAGACTGCCAGGTGCTGCCGCCGTCGGTGGAGTATTGCCAGCCGCCGGTGGCGCCGCCGTTGGTGGCGCCAGTGATGGCGACGCCCTGGACGGCGCTGGTGTCCACGTCGGTCATCGCACTGCCGAGCAGGCTGGAGACGGCCTGGCCGGCGTTGTTGGTGGCGTCTTCGCTGATGTTGGCGAAGTTGGCCGGGGTGCCGAGCACCGGTGCGTCATTGACCGCGGTGACGGCGATCGTGGCGGTGTTGGTGGCGGTGGAGTAGGGGCTGCTGCCACCGCTGGTGGCGGTGCTGGCGTAGGTGCCCTGCTGGCCGGCGGTGGCGCCGGTCTGGTCCCACGCCTTGTAGGTGAAGCTGGCGGTGGTGGTGTTCTTGGCGTCGGGCACGAAGCGCAGCTTGTCGGTGCTGCGCAGCAGGAGGGCGTTGGTGGTCGAGACGGCGCCGACGTTGGTCCAGCTGGAGCCGCCGTTGGTGGAGTACTGCCAGGTGCCGTTGCCGCTCACCAGGCTGGTGACGGCGATGCCGGACGCGGCGCCGCTGTCCACGTCATTGACCGAGGTGCCGAGCACGCTGGAGACGGTCTGGCCGCTGTTGCTGGTGTCGTCTTCGGTGATGCCGGTGAGGCTGGGCGCGGCGGCGGTGAGCACCGGCGCGTCATTCACGGCGGTGACGGTGAGCGTGGCGGTCTGCTTGGTGGCGGAGAAGGCGGTCTCGTCGCCATTGGCGACGGCCTTGGTGGTGCCATAGCTGGTGGCCGCGGAGAGGTCGGCGGTCAGGCCGGCGGTGCCGCTGGTGCGGTCCCAGGCGCGGTAGGTGATGGTGGCCGTGCCGGCGTAGTCGGCGGCGGGCACGAAGCGGATCATGTCGGTGCTGCGCAGCAGGCGGGCGGCGGCATCGGACGTGGAGCCGAAGGCAACCCAATTGGCGCCGCCGTCGGTGGAGAACTGCCAGTTGCCGTGGCTGTTGTCGTTGGCGGTGACGGCGATGCCGGTGACGGCGCTGGCGTCCGCGTCGGAGGACGACAGGAAGCTCGACACCAGCGAGCCGGAGTTGTTGACCGCGTCTTCCTGGATGGCAGGCACGGCGGACGGGGCGTTGTTCACCGGCGCGTCGTTCTTGCGGACGGGGGTGATCGCGATGGTCTTGCTGAAAGTGGGCGTGCCCCCGTTGTCGTTGTACTCGACGACGTAGGGCAGCAGCGAGGTGTTGGGCAGATCGTTCCACTTGCCGGGCGAGGCACCGGACGAGTAGATCTCGCCATAGTTTTCGCCGCTGCCGTAGTTGTTGGGCTCGCCGCTGTTCCAGTAGGCGTAGCCGCCGGTGGCGGTGACCGGGCTGTTGTTGCCGGTGGAGATGAGCGTGCCCTTTTCAGGGCCGGTGACCCAGTACCACCGGCCTTCGGCGGCGGTCTGATTTGCGAAGGTCGTGGTGCCGGTGGCGGCGTTGATGTAGGTGTAGTCGTCCGAGGCGCCGATCCAGGCGTCGGCGGCGAGCTTCTGGCGGATGAAGTCGTTTTCTTCCTGGCTGGTGATGGTGGCCAGGTAGCCCGTCATGCCCTGGAAGGTGCGGCCTTCGGCGGCGGTCTTGGCGGCGGTCCAGCTGTAGCTGCCGGAGACGTACTCGTAATAGTGGGTCTTGCCACCAAAGCTCAGGGCCAGCGCATCACCGATGGTCATGCTGATGGTGCGGGCGGTGGTGGTGGGGTTGTCGCTGAGGTTGTAGTACTTCACCGCGCGCAGGGCCGCCTGGTATTCGGCGATGGTGGCGGTGCCGGTGAGGGTCAGGATGCCGGTGGTGGTGTTGTAGGCGTAGGTGATCTTGCCGCTGACATCGGTGCCCGAGGCGGGCTGAAGGCGGTCTTCGGCGGAGACGAGGTTGGAGGTGATGACCACCCGGGCGCCATTCAGGGTGGTGCTGTCCACGTCGGTGAGGGTGAGGGCGCTATCCACGTAGAAGCTGCCGTCGTTCTCGTCGTAGCCGCTGCTGCTGCGGCTGAGGGTCAGCACGGCGGGGTCGTCCACCGCGGTGACGTTGATGGTGGCGCTGCGGGTGCCCTGGAGGGCGCCACCGCTGCCGGTGTTGCCGCCGTCGTTCAAGGTGTAGGTGACGGTGCGGCTGGCGGTGGACGGCGTGTCGGACGTGTTGGCGTAGCAGATCACCCGGGCCAGTGCCTGGACCGCAGCCTGGGTGGCACTGCTGTTCAGGTTGATGCGCAGGGCGCCGCCATTGGCGCCGGTGTTGCTGGCGTCGATGGTGCCGATGATCGTGCCGCCGTAGGTGACGTTGCTGCCGGAAACGCCGATCTGGCCGGCGCCGGTGCCCTGGTTGAGCACCGAGAGCTGGTCTTCGGCGGCGCCGTTGGTGGTGATCTGGGCCTGCAGCCAGCCGCCGTTGAGGTTGGCGGGGCTATCGGGATCGGTGACCGTCATCACCGTATCGATGGGCGTGGCGACGGCGTTTTCGGTGTAGGCAAGGGTCTGGGCGGTACCGCCCAGGACCGGGGCGTCGTTGGTCGGCGTGATGTTGATCAGCCCGGTGTCGGATGCAGTTTCACCGGTGGCGCTCTGGGCGGTGACGGTGAAGACGCGTACCGGCGAGGTGACCGGGCTGTCGGAGGTGGCGTTGAAGGCGACCTGACGGGCGATGCTGGTGACGACGGCGTCGTTCACCTTCGAGCCGTACACCCGCACGTTGTCGATGTACATCGATGCGCCGGCGGCACGGCCACCTGAGAAGTCGTAAGTGCCCGAGACGAACACGAAGCGGTAGGTGCCGGTGGTGCCGATGGTGGCGCTGGCGGTGGCCCAGTTGGTGGAGCCGGCGGTGCTGGTGCCGGTGGCGTCGAGCACCGTGGTGGTGGCGCCGGTGGTGGTGTTGAGGATGTAGCCGAAGACGTCGTAGGCGTCGGCGCCGGCGTAGGCACGCCAGTCGAAGTAGATCTTGTCGCCGGCGCTGGCCGAGAAGGTGTCGCTGTAGACGGCCGGGCCGTGGACAACGTCGTAGCCCGAGGTGGTGGTGATGCCGGTGCTCAGCAGGCTGAGGGAGCGGGTGCCTTCGGTGTACTGGCTGGTGCTGACAGTGGTGCTGTAGCTGCCTGCGGAGGACGGATAGGGGTCGTCGTTGCCGGCGTTGGCGGGGTAGGTGCCGTCATTGGGCGAGGTGAAACCGGCGATGCTGGTGGTGCCCAGGTTGATGACCTGGTTCATGGCCGTCCAGCCGGTGAGCGAGCCGGATTCGAAGCCCGAGTTGGTGAAGGTGGAGACGAAGTTGATCTTCAGCGCCTTGCCGGCGGTGCCATTTTCGGTGGCGTCAATGGTGCCGATGATGTCGCGACCAGCGCCGTTGCCGAGGTAAACCGAGCTGCCCGAATACGAGATCGCGCCCGAGGCGTTTACGTTGGCGGCGTTGGTGAGCGTGAGGATGTCGGTGCTCTGGCCGTTGGTGAGGCTGAAGCGGATGTACTTGCCGTCGTAGGAGCTGCCGCCAGTGATGGTGATGTTGCTGTCCACGACAACCGCGCCGCTGCCTTCCACGTAGGTGGTGTCGTCCACCGAGGTGACGCTGGGGGCGCCCAGGAGGAAGGGATCGACGGCGTCGGCGAAGGCGAGGCTGCGGGACTCGATCGCGCCGGTGGTGTATTCGAGGGTCCAGTCGCCGCCTTCCTGGGTGGCGCCGGTGGCGTCGGTGGAGGCGGCCACGTCGGCCTGAGTGATGCGGGCGATCTCGTCCACCAAGGCCATGCCATCGGTGCCGGTGCCGACGTCGCAGCCGTAGATCAGGATGTCGCCGTCCGCCGCAAGGCTGGAGCCGATGGCGGCCAGGGCGTCGGTGTGGGCGGCGAGGGTGGCCTGGTTGATGTGCAGGTTGCCGAGGGTGATGTCGCCCTGGTTACCGTGGGACAGGATGTGGATGGACTGGATGTCGTTGCGGCCGGCAACGGCGTCCTGAATCTGCTGGAGGGCGTTGCCCGCCGGGTCGAGCACGATGACCCGGGCGCTGCCGTCGATGTTGCTGGCGAGCACGTTGGCGTTCTGCAACTGCCCGTCCACAAAGACGAGGCTGGTGGCTGATGCCGCATCAGGGGCGGAGGCGCCCACCGCAGCCGGGACGAGATCGACCGAGCTGTCGGTGGTGGCGTCGGCGGTCACCGGATGGTCTGCGGTGACCTGGGCGACGGCTTCGGCACCAGCGGCGCCATCGAAGACGAGTCGCTGTTCGAGGGCCAGCGGGGCCGGCCCCTGGCGGTTGAGGCGGCGTTTGCCAGAGGAGCTGCGGGTCGGGTTCGAGGGCATCGTGGGCCTCCTGCTAATTCTGATGGGCGTTTATTTCGGCGAGGCGGGCGTGGAGGCAGGCGGTGCAAGCTGCACCCGCCCGCTCATGCCGGCGATCAGATCGGGGAACTGGCCGTCGATGACGGCGATGGTCTTGACGGACTGGCTGACCGGGTCGACCTTGGCGCCCAGGCGGATGACCTTGGCCGGGTAGGTGCCGCCGGTCTCGTCGATCTTGACCTGGAAGCGGTAGCCGTCCTTCAGCCACGCCATCCAGCGCGACGGGACGATGAATTCCAGCTCGAGGGCACTGTCGTCGATGATCTCGAGGATGCCCTGGCCGGGCTGGGCGAACTGCTGCTCGCGCACCTTCTGCTCGGAGACGCGCCCCGAGAAGGGCGCCGAGATCTGGCACTTCGAGAGGGTGGCGTTCATCAGCGACACGTCGGCCTTGGCCTTGGCGACTTCCGACTGGGAGGTTTCCAGCTCCAGCTTGCCGACCGAGTTGAGCTCGGCCAGGCGGTGGTTGGCCGCGTAGGTCTTCTCGGCTGCGCTCAGGGTGGCCTTTGCCTTGTTGAGCTGGGCCGCCTGCAGCGTGCAGTCGAGGACGATCAGCACCTGGCCGGCCTTGAAGCGCTCACCTTCGCGTACCGCAATGCGATTGACCTTGGCGCCCACTTCGGCGGCAAGGGTGGTGAAGCGCCGGGGCGACAGCTGGGCGCGGATGTCCTGGCGGTCGAGCGCGGGGGCGGTTGCAGCGCCCGGAGGCGGCGGCGGGGTGACCCGCGGCGGCACCTGGGCCCAGGCGCCGATGACGGTGGCGCCGAGGGCGATGGCAAGCATGGAACGGAACATGGAGAACCTCGTCAGGGAGCGGTCTTGGCCGGAAGGGCGGCGAGGGCGACGCGTTGCGCCTGGCTCATCGAGCGCTCGTGGACATCGGCGATGGAGAACGCCGCGTTGGCAACCTTCGGTTCACCGATGCCCTGGGCTGCGGAGATGTTCGACCAGGCAAAGCCACGGACCTGGATCGGCGCGGCAACGGCGGGCTGAGCGGCATCGACAGCGGAGGTGCGTTCGCCTTCGGTGGCGGCGTCGGCCTTGGGCGCGGGCGCGGCAGCCGGGGCCTTCAGGGCTTCACCGCGGTTCCACTGCTCCATGGCGCCCTCGACGTTGCGGCGCAGGTCGGACAGGGAGGTGTCGTTCAGGCTGCCGATTTCGGGTTCGAGGCCGAGGGTGGACTGGATGCGGCTGCTGGCGGCATAGAGCTGGCTGAGGGCCTGGTAGCGGCGCAGCAGGCTGACGATGGCCGAGGTGTTGCTGAAGATCAGGTCGAGGCGGCCCTTGGTGGCGGCGTCTTCGCGGCTCTTGCTGTGCTCGAAGATGCGCTGGTCGACGGTGTAGATGGAGTCGGCACGGTCGAGCAGCCTGTAGGCGTTTTCATACTGCTGGCGCGCCAGGTGAACCTGGGCCAGCACAGCCATCTGGGTGGCCATGCGGCGCTGCTCGGCGAGCTTTTCGTTGGATTCGTTGAACTTGATCGCCGCAGGCGCGGACAGCAGGGTGAAGAGGTTCCAGCTGATCTGCGCGCCGGCTTCCTGCCACGAGTTGTGGATCAGGTAGCTGTTGGTGTCATGGCGCAGGCTGTAGTTGAAGGAGATGCCAGGGAACATGCGCATCATCGACTTCTTGGTTTCGGCCACGGCGATGCGCACGTTGTAAAACTGTTCGCGCAGGTCGGCGTTGCGGGCGATGGCGATGTCTTCCATCTGCTCGATGGGCAGCGGCAGGGCGGCGGGCTTGAGTTCGGTGGCGGAGGGCGCAGCGAGCTGGTACTGGGTGCCCGGCGGCAGGTTGATCAGCGCGGCCAGTTCGATCTTGGCGGCGGCGAGTTCCTGCTGGATGCTCTCGAGGATGCGCAGGTTTTCAAGCACGGTGCGCTGGTAGCGCAGGGCTTCGAGCGGGTCGCGGATGCGCTCCTGCTCGATCTTGCGGGAGTCGGCCAGGGCGGATTCGGCCAGGCGGATGGTTTCGCGCAGATCCTTCTCGATCTTCTCGGCGCTGGCGGCGCGCCAGTAGGCGGTGCGCACTTCCTGGATCAGGTTGTGCATGGCCTTGCGGCGGCGCTCGGTGGCGATCAGCACGCGGTCGGCGTTCTGCTTGGAGTTGTAGTAGCTGACACCAAAGTCGAGCACGTTCCACGACAGGGCCAGGTCGGTCAGGGTGTGGGAACGGTCGGACGAGATGTAGGGGTTGGCCAGGGAGGGCAGGCCGGTGACCGAATCCTTGCTGTTGGTGACGAGATCCTTGTCGCGCCACTGGTAGCCAGCGGAGGCGACCAGCTTGGGCAGCATGTCGTAGCGGCCGAGATCCAGCTGGCCGATGGCCAGGGCCTCTTCCATCATGCGGGTGCGGTGGTCGAGGTTGTACTTGATGCCGCGGGCGATGGCGTCGGCGAGGGTGAGCGGGCCGGTGAGCGGCTCCACGTTGGCGGCGGCGGCCTTGCGGTCGGCGGCGGCGATTTCCTTCTGGTCTTCGACCGTGAACGGCGTGGGTACGGTCGAGCAGCCCGCGAGCAGCGCGGCCAACAGGACGCTGCACGCGCCAACCAGACGACCGCCGGGTACCGCGCGGGTGCTATTGAACTTGTTCATGATTCCCCCTGAGAGCGAAAAAATATGGCGTTGGCACAAGATTTGATTGGTTCGTTCTCACTGCCAGCCTGGGAATTGAGGGCGCGCGCGATGCCTGTCTGCATACCCCCGAGTGCCGTGCGGCTGGACTGCACCCGAACTCGGGAGTTTTTAACGGCAGGCAGTAGCCATTCTTTATCTTGAATGACTATTATTTTTTTTGATGATTTTGTTGAATTTAAGGATAGGCTCAAGCTTGCCGAATTTCGCTCGTAATCGTCCTGTTACCCGTATTGAGAACAGGTGGTTGCGATGTCGACAGGCAGAATCGGGCAGCTTCAGGCCTTGCTCGTGGAACCCTCCCAGATGCAGGCGAAGATCATCCGCAAGTGTTGCGACGAGGTCGGCCTGACCCGGGTGGAGCAGGTGGGAAGCATGGCGGAGGCGCTGGCGGCGGTGCGTCGGGTTCGCCCGGACGTGGTGCTGTCGGCGCTCTATCTGCCGGATGGCTCGGGTACCCGTCTGGTGGAGGCGCTGCGGGCGGAGCCGCTATGGGAGTCGGTGGCGTTCATCCTGATCTCCAGCGAGACGAGCCCCAGGGCGCTGGATGCGGTGCGCCAGACCGGCGTGTGCAGCATCCTGCCCAAGCCTTTCACCGCCAACCAGCTGGCGCTGGCGCTCAACGCAACCGTGGATTACCTGACGCCCAACTACAGCTTCGACAACGCCTTCGATCTGGAGGCGGTGCGGGTGCTGCTGGTGGATGACAGCCCGAACGCGCGCAAATTCATGCGGCGGGTGCTGGAAAACCTCGGCATCCAGCACATCGTCGAGGCCGGAGACGGCAAGGAGGGGGCGGCGATCCTCGACGGAACGATGGTCGACCTGATCGTCACCGACTACAACATGCCCGAGATGGACGGCCGCGAGTTTGTGGAATACGTGCGCAACCAGAGCTGGCAACGCACCGTGCCGATCCTGATGGTGACCAGCGAATCCAACGAAGGCCGGCTGGCAGCGGTGGAGGAGGCCGGCGTGTCCGGCATCTGCGACAAGCCGTTCGAGCCGTCGGTGGTGCGGGGGCTATTGGGGCGGATGCTGGGGGGCTGAGCTTCAGCCGCTGCGGACGTGTGGGGTAGGGCGAGGCATCTGGCTGTTTCCAGCAACAATCCCTCTTCGATTGTTGCCGAAAACAGCCAGATTGGCGTCAGGCCTTCACCGCCTCCAGCAGCGACTTCACCGCCGCCACCCGCTGCTTGAGATCCGGCGTCGAGACCTTGCGGATCAGCTTGTCCGGGCCGGACATTTTGATGGTCTTGTCCTTCTGGATCAGCATGATGACCTTCACCGGGTCGATCGGCGCGTGCTGGCCGAACTGGATGCTGATCTGGGTTTCGGAAGCATCCATCTTGGCGACGCCGAAGGGCTTGACCAGCATGCGCAGGCGGTGGGTTTCGAGCAGCGTGCGGGTCTGCGGCGGCATCTCGCCGAATCGGTCGATGAGCTCTTCCTGCAGGGCCTGCAGGTCGTCGTCGGATTCGCAGTTGGCGAGGCGCTTGTACAGCGTGAGGCGCTCCTGCACGTCGCTGCAGTAGTCGTTGGGCAGCAGCGCCGGGGCGTGGAGGTTGATCTCGGAGACGACCTCCAGCGGCTGGGTGAGATCGGGCTCCTTGCCCTGCTGCAGGTCGCGCACCGCGCGCTTGAGCATCTCGGTGTAGAGGCTGACGCCGACCTGCTGGATTTCGCCGGATTGATTCTCGCCCAGCACCTCGCCGGCACCGCGGATCTCCAGATCCTGCATCGCCAGATAAAAGCCGGAACCCAGCTCTTCCATCATCGTGATGGCCTCAAGGCGTTTTTGCGCCTGGGCGGTGGGTTTGGCGTGGGCGTCGGTGAGGAGGTAGGCGTAGGCCTGGTGGTGCGACCGGCCGACGCGGCCGCGCAGCTGGTGAAGCTGGGCGAGGCCGAAGCGATCCGCCCGGTTGATGATGATGGTGTTGGCCGTCGGGATGTTGATGCCAGTCTCGATGATGGTCGTGCACAGCAGCAGGTTGGCCTTCTGCGTGGTGAAGTCGCGCATCACGCGTTCGAGTTCGCGCTCGGGCAGCTGGCCGTGGCCGATGACGATGCGTGCCTCGGGCAGCAGTTCTTCCAGCGACTCGCGGACGTTCTCGATGGTCTCGACCTCGTTGTGCAGGAAGTACACCTGCCCGCCGCGCTTGAACTCCCGGATCACCGCCTCGCGGATGATGCCCTTGCTGTGGCGCTGCACGAAGGTCTTGATGGCCAGGCGCTTCTGGGGCGCGGTGGCGATCACCGAGAACTCGCGCAGGCCTTCCAGCGCCAGCCCCAGCGTGCGCGGGATCGGCGTGGCGGTGAGGGTGAGGATGTCCACCTCGCTGCGCAGCGCCTTGAGGGCTTCCTTCTGGCGCACGCCAAAACGGTGCTCCTCGTCGATGATCACGAGGCCCAGGCGCTTGAAGGTGACGTCCTTCTGGAGCAGCCGGTGGGTGCCGATGAGGATGTCCACCTTGCCTTCGCCCAGCTGCTTGATGGCTTCGGCCTGCTCCTTGGCGCTCTTGAAGCGGGAGAGTTCGGCCACCTTGATCGGCCAGTCCGCGAAGCGGTCGGCAAAGGTCTGGTAGTGCTGCTCGGCGAGCAGCGTGGTGGGGCACAGTACGACCACCTGCTTGCCATCGGCCACCGCGATGAAGGCGGCGCGCAGGGCGACTTCGGTCTTGCCGAAGCCCACGTCGCCGCACACCAGGCGGTCCATCGGCCGGCCGGATTTCATGTCGGCCACCACGGCCTCGATGGCGGCGAGCTGGTCCGGGGTTTCCTCGAAGCCGAAACCGTCGGCAAACGCCTCGAGATCGTGCTGCTTGAAGTCGAACTGGTGGCCCTTGCGGGCGGCGCGCTGGGCGTACAGCGCCAGCAGCTCGGCGGCGGTGTCGCGCACCTGCTGGGCGGCTTTCTTCTTGGCCTTCTCCCACTGGCCGGAGCCTAAGGTGTGCAGATGCACCGCCTCCGGATCGGCGCCAGCGTAACGGGTGATCACGTGCAGCTGCGACACCGGCACGTAGAGCTTGTCGCCGTTGGCGTATTCGAGGTGCAGGAACTCGGTCTGGCCTTCGCCCAGATCCATGTGCACCAGGCCCATGTAGCGGCCGATGCCGTGGCTGGAATGCACCACCGGATCGCCGGGCTTGAGCTCGGACAAATCCCGCAGCCAGCCTTCCATCGTTGCGGCCTTGCGGCTGTCGCGGCGGGTTCGGGTGCGGGCGGTGGCGGCGTAGAGCTCGGATTCGGTGACGACCGCGACGCCGGCATCCGGAACCACGAAGCCGGCGGCCAGCGGGCCGGTACCCAGGGCGAGCTTTGCGTCGCCGGCCAGGAAGGTGTCGAAGTCGGCCGAGGGCTCGGGCTTCAGGCTGTATTCGGCAAAGTATTCGGCGATGGTCTGCTGACGGCCGGCGGATTCGGCGAGCACCAGCACGCGGCCGTCGAAGCCCGCGCAGAAGGCCTTGAAGCGGTGCAGCGGATCATTGGCCTTGCGCTCGACGGAGATGTCGGGAAGCGTGGCGGAAGGCCCATCGCCGGCACCGGCCGGCAGGGCCAGGCGAGTGCGCTCCTTGAGGGCAATGAAGAAGGCTTCTTCCGACAGGAAGAGCTGGTCCGGCGCCATGATCGGCCGGGTCTTGTCGCCGCCGAGCAGATGGTGACGGCTGCGGGCGTCCTTCCAGAAGGCCTCGATGGCGCCGGGCACATCCCGGTGAAGCAGGATGCGGCTGTGGTCCGGCAGGTAATCGAAGAGCGTCGCGGTCTCGTCGAAGAACAGCGGCAGGTAGTACTCGATGCCCGCCGGGGCGATGCCGTTGGAGACGTCCTTGTACACCGCGCAGCGGGACGGGTCGCCCTCGAAGGTCTCACGGAAGCGGCCGCGGAAGTGCGTGCGGCCGGTTTCATCCATGGGGAATTCCCGCGCCGGCAGCAGGCGCACTTCCTTCACCGGGAAGACGGTGCGCTGGGTGTCCGGGTCGAAGGTCTTGATGCTCTCGATCTCGTCGTCGAAGAGGTCGATCCGGTAGGGCAGGGCCGCGCCCATCGGGAACAGATCAACCAGCCCGCCGCGCACGCTGAACTCGCCCGGCGACACCACCTGGGTGACGTGGGCGTAGCCGCCGATGGTCATCTGGTTGCGCAGGCCGTCGACATCGAGCCTTGCGCCCTGCTTGAGGAAGAAGGTGTAGGCAGCGAGGAATGCCGGTGGCGCGAGCCGATACAAGGCGGTGGACGCCGGCACCAGCGCGATGTCGGCCTCGCCGCGGGTGATGGCGTAGAGGGTGGAGAGCCGCTCGGAGATCAGATCCTGGTGGGGCGAGAAGCTGTCGTAGGGCAGGGTTTCCCAGTCGGGCAGCAGGTGGGTGCGCAGATCGGGCGCAAGCCACGCGATCTCGTCCGACAGGCGCTGGGCGTCCAGCGGATTGGCGGTGACCACCACCAGCATCTTGCCGCCGCCGGCGAGCCGCGCGATGGCGAGGGCGTCGCTCGAGCCGGCCAGGGCAGGCAGGTCGAGGCGCTGGCCGGGCTTGGCCTGGTTGAAGGCGTCGAGGGACGGGAGCAGGCGGTCGAGCGGTCGGGAGGCGGTCATGCGGAGGGTGCTGCGGAAAGACGGGGCAAGCGGCGGATTATACGGCGGTGGCGATCAGCCCCGGGCGATCTGGAAGTCTTCGACGACGCGGCCGATTTCGGTGCCGACTTCGTTCCAGGTGGATTCGGTGAAACGGGCCCAGCCGTGGCGGTCGCGCGTGATGACGGTGGAGCAGCGGGTGCCGTAGCCGGGCGCCCGGATGAAGGCGCTGGAAAGCATGCGCTCCCAGGCGAGGCTGACGCCGGTGCGGGGCAGCTCGGCGTCGGGCGCGGGGCGATCGTCACGGAGGAGTTCGCGCAGGGGCGTGTCGTTGGGCAGGGCCGCGAGGGCGCGGGAGAGGCGCGATTTGCCGGCCTTCACCTTGGGCCACGGGGTGTCGAGCAGGTGGTTGGAGAGCGCATGGACGCCCGGCTCCAGCAGCTGCGCGGCGCCGCTTTCGCTCTCGTAGATGCCCAGCGTCTCGCCGTCGGACACCAGGATGTTGAAGGCGTTGTAGCGCGGGCCTTCGCGCTTGAGGCGATCGAGCGCGGCGGCGGTGGATTCGTCGCTGCCGAGGAAATCCGCCACCAGCGCCCCGCGGGACGGGGTGCCGCTGCGCATCCGGGCGGGATCGCGAAAATTGGTGAGGCCGGCAAAGCGGCCCGACCGGCCGAGGCCGAGCCAGGTACCGCCGGCTTCGAGATCGCGGCCGGCGAAGATCGCCGGCGCGCCGTCCGATGGCCACCAGGCGGCGGGGGCCGCCGGGCGGGCGAAGAACTCGTCGCGGTTGGCGGCGACCACCAGCGGGTAATCCGGGTGGGCGCGCCAGGCAACGAGGATCAGGCACATGCGACGAAGCGCTCGGTGTGGCGACGGCCGCCGTCGTCGATGAAGCGCTCGAGGGCGTGGCGGTCGAGGCCTTGGGCGAGGGCGTCGTCGAAGGCTTCCGGGTCCGTCACGTTCTCGTAGATCTCCATCCACGTCCACGGGTCGTCGGCCTTGCGCAGAAAGCGCCCGGCCACACCCGTCTGGCTGCGGAGCTCATCCTGCAGGTTGTAGAGCGTGCGGGTGAGATCGGCTTCCAGGCCCATGCGGACGGGGTAGTAGATGTAGTAATGGGTTGCGGACGTCACGGCGAACCCTCACGGAAGCGCGTAGGGCAGGGGCACGAACGCCACCGCCGGGCCGTCCGGGGCACCGATCGTGGCCTTGCCGCCTTCGGCACTCGAGGTCTGCAGCACTACCAGAGCGTCGAAGCCGCCATCCGGCGCGGGGGCTGCACTCACCACCTTGCCGGCGGACTGGTCGCCGAAATCCGGGGCATACAGATCGGTGCCGGCCGCGAGGGTGGGCACGTCGGCATGGATGCGATACATGCGCTTCTTGAGCTTGCCGAGATAGTGGGTGCGGGCCACGATTTCCTGGCCGGGGTAGCAGCCCTTGTTGAAGCTCACGCCGCCGATGAGGTCGTAGTTGACCATCTGCACGACGAACTCCTCCTGCACCGGCTGGGTGACCACCGGCTGACCGGCGCGGATGTCGAGCCACTGCCACGCGGCGCTGCCCGCCGGCTGGGCGCCCGCGGCCACGAACTTGGCCCACAGGTTGGGCGCTTCGGAGATCGGCGCCGACACGATGAAGCGGGAGTCATCCAGCCGCACCACGGTGGCCAGGCCCGACGCGGTGGCAAGCTCGGCGCCGGGAATGCCGAGGCCGGCGGATTCAAGGGCCGCGCCAGCCCGCGGGCCAGCCAGGCCGATCAGCGCCGAATCGCCGCCGTCGTCCATCAGCCGCACCTTGGAGCGCAGGATGTACATCGACAGCTTCTTGAGCATCGCGGCGTGGATGTCGGCCGACAGGGTGAGGAGGTAATCGCCGGCTTCACGCCAGAGCACGATGCTGGCCAGCATCCGGCCCTTGGGGCTGTTGAAGCTGGTGAACTGGGCTTCGTTGGGGCCCAGCTTCTTCACGTCGTTGGAAAACAGGTTGTGCAGGAAGGCGCAGGCGTCTTCACCGCTGGCGCGGATTGCACCAAGGTGGATCATCGGCACGACAATCGTGCCCTGGGCCGCGCGGATCACATCCTGCCGGGCGTCTTCGGAAAACTGCACGGCGTTGTCGCCGGAGAACTGGGCGCCTTGGTTGGCGAGAAAGGTTTGCCAGGTTGCGTTCATCAGTGGTCGTGGTCCTGAGTCTGAAACGAGTCCAAAAGCGGTTTGCGCTATTATAGAGGCCTGACCGTGCAGGCTTCGGCCTGTCTGCGGTCTTTGTCGTACCGGCGGGGCAGTCCTCATCAAAGTTGTCCATGTCCGGGCCGGCTTGCGGCGCCCACCTCTTTGCTCACCTCATTCGTTTGTTTCCCACGCGCCAAGTTCCCAGATGAAGCGCCTGTTTTCCCGTTTAGTCGTGCTCGCGCTCATCGGACTGGCCTGTCTTGCCGGCGCGCTCGCGTGGTTTGCCTATCGTCCGCTGGCGCTGCGCCAGGCGCCGCTGGATTTCACCGTCGAGCCCGGCTCTTCGATGAAGCAAGTGGCGCGCCAGCTTGTTGATGCCGGTTTCGACATGCCGCCGCTGGCCATCGTCACCTTGGCGCGCATCACGCGTCAGGCCAATGCGATCAAGGCAGGCAGCTACGAGGTGGAGGCAGGTGTCACCCCGCTGCAACTGCTGAACAAGCTCAGCCGTGGCGACGTGAGCCAGGCTGAACTGCCGGTGATCGAGGGCTGGAACTTCCGCCAGCTGCGCGCCGCGCTCGATCGCCATCCGGATCTGCGCCACGACACCGCCGGGTTGTCGGATGCTCAAATCCTCGAAAGGCTCGACGTGGACGCGCGTCACCCCGAAGGCCTGTTCTTTCCCGATACCTATCTCTTCGCCCGTCGCTCCAGCGATCTCGATGTGCTGCGCCGGGCCCACGCCAACCAGCAAAAGATGCTGGAGCGCGAGTGGCAACGCCGTGCCGATGGCCTGCCGTACAAGACGCCCTACGAAGCGCTGATCATGGCGTCCATCGTCGAGAAGGAAACCGGGCAGGCCGCCGACCGGCCGATGGTGGCCTCGGTGTTCATCAACCGGCTGCGCGCCGGCATGCTGCTGCAGACCGATCCGACGGTGATCTACGGCCTCGGCGCCGATTTCGACGGCAATTTGCGCAAGCGCGATCTGCTTGCCGACACGCCCTACAACACCTACACCCGCACGGGCCTGCCGCCCACGCCGATTGCCATGCCCGGCACGGCCGCGCTGCGGGCGGCCCTCAACCCGCCGGCCACCGATTACCTTTACTTCGTGGCCCGCGGTGACGGCTCCAGCGAGTTCTCCCGCAATCTCGACGAACACAACCGGGCCGTGGCCCGCTACATCCGGAAACGCAGCCAGTGAAATCCCGCTTCATCACCTTTGAAGGCATCGACGGCGCCGGCAAGAGCAGCCAGATTGCGGCCGTCGTGGCGCTGATCGAATCCCGCGGCATCCACGTCGTCCAGACTCGCGAACCCGGCGGCACGCCTCTCGGCGAGAAGCTGCGCGAACTGCTGCTGCACGAGCCCATGCACCTGGAAACCGAAGCCATGCTGATGTTCGCCGCGCGCCGCGAGCACCTCGCAGCGCTCATCGAACCGTCGCTCGCCGCCGGCAAATGGGTGGTCTCCGACCGCTTCACCGACGCCACCTACGCCTATCAGGTGGGCGGACGCGGGCTGGATGAAGCCCGGTTCGCCGCGCTCGAGCAGTGGGTTCATCCCCACCTCCAGCCTGATCTCACCCTGATCTTCGACCTCGATCCGGCTGTCGCCGCGCGACGTCTTGCCGGCACCGGCGTCGCGCCCGACCGCTTCGAGCGGGAGAAGACCGATTTCTTCGAGCGGGTCCGGTCGGCGTATCTGCGCCGGGCTGCGGCCGATCCGCAGCGGGTTCGGGTGATCGACGCCATTCAGACACCGGACGAGATCCGGCTGCAGGTCGAGGCCGTCGTCGGCGAGGCGTGTTTCCGATGATCTTCGAATGGCAGGCCGCCCTGTGGCAGCGCGTGCTCGACAGCGCCGAGCGCATGCCCCACGCGCTGCTTTTTGCCGGCCCGGCCGGCGGTGGCAAGCGGATGTTTGCCGAAGCCCTGGCGGCGCGGGAACTCTGCGCCCAAAATGGGGTCGATGGACATGCTTGCGGCGTCTGTGAGGATTGCCTGTGGCGTCTGTCCGGCAACCACCCGGACCTCATGCGTGTGATCCCGGAAGCCGATCAGGAAGACCGCGGCGACGCGGCAACTGAAAAACCCGAAGGCGGCAAGGCGGCCAGCCGGCAGATCGTGATCGAACAGATCCGTAGCCTCCAGCAGGCGCTGACCACCGGCGGCCACCGGGGAGGACGTCGGGTGGTGATCATCGATCCGCCCGAGGCCATGAACCTGTTCACCGCCAACGCGCTGCTCAAACTGCTCGAAGAACCCACGACCAACGCCTTGTTCATCCTGGTTTCCTCCTCGCCCAAGCGCCTTCTGCCGACGATCCGCAGCCGCTGCCAGACGTGGGCCTTCCCGCGCCCGCCGGCCGAGATGGCCACCCGCTGGCTCGCGGACAAAAAGGTGCCGGACGCCGCTGCGCTGCTGGCATTCTCCGGCGGCATGCCGCTGGCCGCAGCCGAGATGGCCGAAGGTGGCGCCGCTGCCGCACGCAAGCGCTTTGTGGACGACATCGCCAGCGTGCCGCGCAAGGCGCCGCTGCGTCTGGCGGGCGAATGGGAGAGCTGGCTGAAGAGCAAGGACGCGCTGGCCTGCGGCTTCGACATGCCGACGCTGGTGGGCTGGCTGCAGCGCTGGGTTGCCGATCTGGTCAGCCTGCGCCTGGGCGGGCCGGTGCGCTTCTTTCCTGCGCAATATGACATTCTCCACGGGCTGTCCGGTCGGCTGACCATCGACGCTGCCCTCGGCTGCTACAATGAAATCACCCAGTCCCGCCGGGTTTCGCAGCATCCGCTGAACGCCAGGCTTTTTCTTGAGGACATGCTTTTGCGGTACGCCCGGAGTCTTCAGGCCGCCGCGCCAGCCATGCGCAGATGAACGATTCCCTGAAGCGCCCCTTCCAGCCGCGCCCCAGCGTCCTGTCGCTCAACATCAGCTCCAAGTCGGCGCTGTACGCGGCCTACATGCCGTTCATCAGGAACGGCGGAATCTTCGTGCCCACCACCCGTGAGTACAAGCTCGGCGACGAGATCTTCATGCTTCTGCAGATCATGGACGATCAGACCAAGCATCCCGTTGCCGGCACCATCGCGTGGATCACCCCGGCCGGCGCCCAGGGGAACAAGACGCAGGGTATTGGTGTCCAGTTTGCAGGCGACGATGCAGGGCAGGTGCTGCGCAACCGGATCGAACAGATCCTCGCCGGCCATCTCGGCTCATCGCGCCCGACGCACACGCTCTGACATTTTTTCCGTTTCGGCTTTCACCCTGAGAGGCTCATCGAAGCCTTTCGCAGACTTTCGCCTCCTTCATGCTCGTCGATTCCCACTGTCACCTGGATTTCCCCGACCTCATCGAGAACGAGGCGGCGCTACTCGAACGGATGGCCGAGAACGGCGTCACCCACGCCCTGTGCGTGGCGGTGAAACTCGAAACCCTCTCCGGCGTGATCGGCCTTGCCGAGCGCCACGCGAACATCTTTGCGTCGGTTGGCGTGCATCCTGACAACGCCGATTGTGACGAACCCGACACCGCCCGATTGCTGGAGCTCGCGGCCCACCCGAAAGTTGTGGCGATCGGCGAGACCGGGCTCGACTACTACTGGCACAAGGACGCGCCCGAGTGGCAGCGGGATCGTTTCCGGACTCACATCCGCGCTGCCAAGGCCTGTGGCAAGCCGCTGATCATCCACACCCGCGACTCCGCCGCCGACACCCTGCGCCTGATGCGGGAGGAATCCGCAGGCGAGGCCGGTGGCGTGATGCACTGTTTTACAGAAACCCGTGAAGTTGCCGAGCAGGCGCTTGATCTGGGCTTCTATATTTCATTTTCGGGCATCGTCAGCTTCAAGACTGCCGAATCCCTTCGGGATGTGGCACGCTACGTTCCGGCTGATCGACTGCTCGTGGAAACCGATGCACCTTACCTCGCGCCGGTGCCGTTCCGGGGCAAGACCAACCAGCCGGCTTACGTCCGCCACGTGGCCGAAGCCGTGGCCACCGCCCGGGGAGAAACGCTCCAGGCCGTGGCTGAAGCGACCACGCGTAACTTCTTCCAGCTTTTCAAGCACGCCAGACCGTCATGAAAACAGCCGCCCTCGTATCCTGTCATCCCGCCCCCCGTTCGCTGCGCGTCAAGGCCATCGGGGCCTTGATCGTTGGCCTGCACCTGTCGATGCCGGCGCTTGCTGCATCGCAAGATGATCTGTTCAACGCCGCCAAGCTTGGCGATGCGAAGGAAATCGCCCAGGAAGTTGCCCGCGGGGCCGATCCCAACCTGGCCGATGCTGCCGGCAACACGCTGCTGATCACCGCGGCCCGCGAAGAGCAGCCCAAAGTGGTGGCCGAACTGATCAAGCAGCGCGGCATCAAGCTCGACGCGCGCAATGCCGCGGGCGATTCGGCCCTGATGCTGGCCAGCCTGCGGGGTTATACCGAGGTGGTTGAACTGCTGCTGAAAGCCGGTGCCCAGTTCAATCACGACGGCTGGAACCCGCTGCTCTATGCCGCCTTTGAAGGCCGCGTGAGCATCGTCGAGATGCTGCTGGCGAGGGGCGCCAACCCCGATGCGCTGGCCCCCAACCGGAGCACGCCGCTGATGTTTGCCGCCCGCAATGGCCACGAGGACGTGGTTGTCCGTCTGCTGAAGGCTGGCGCAAACGTCGATCTGAAGAATGACCAGAACGAGACGGCCGACAGCTGGGCAGCCAAGTATCGCAACACCGATATCGCCGAGCTGATCCAGGCCGAACGCAAGGCCCGCGCAGGCCGCGCAAAATAAGGCTTACGGGCAGGCCGGATGCCTTGCCTGCCCGCAATCATCAATACCGGCCGTGCCCGAGGCGCCAGGGGAGCGACGGACCCACCCGGCGCAGCACCCCGGCGACGATCACGGCCAGCAGGGCGGGCACCAGGGCATGGTCGCCCTGGCCGCCGGCCAGCAGAACGCCAACGATTACGCCGCTCACCATCAGAATCCGGCAGATCAAGGTTTCCATCGAAGTCTCCTTTCAGCATGACAGGTGCCCCGTGGGGCGTTGAGGTGAGATGCGCAGACCTTGCCGTGGCCAAAAGGCCTGATGACTGGTTGCGCATCCGATAACTGTAAGTATATACAGCTATCGGATTTCCGCAAGCGCATCGTTCGCACGAGTGCGTCTTCCAGCATGACCGCGGACTCGGGCTAAACTTGAGTCCATGAAAAAGAAGACCGCGCCCGCTCCCGAGTTTTCCCAGCTTGTCGCACCTCCGCTTGTGCCGATCCGTCCGCTCGACGAGATCGAGATCCCTGCCGATCTGGATGGTCGGCAAGGCGTCAATCGGGCGGACCCGGCCCGACTGCAGATCAATGCCGACAACGACGCGGATGCGATCCGTTGCTTTCTGGCCGAGTACGATCGCTCCCTCGGTACGCTGCGCATCTATCAGCGCGAGTGCGAGCGCCTGCTGCTGTGGTCGCTCAATGATTGCGGCAAGCCGATCTCCTGCCTCAATCGGCAGGATTTCGAAGGCTACCTGAACTTCCTCGCCGATCCGCAGCCCGCGCAGCTCTGGTGCGGGCCCAAGGCCGACCGGCGCACGGAGAAGTGGCGCCCGTTTGTCGGGCCGCTGTCCGAAAGCGCGGTGCTCACCGCGATTGCGGCGATCAATTCGCTGATGCGCTATCTGGTCGATGCCGGTTATCTGGCGGGCAACCCCCTCGGGCTCATCCGGCAGCGCCGCCGCAAGATGTCCGCGGAAGCAGCGGGGCCCCTGCGGGCAGTGGCGAGTACCGACGAGGTCGAGAAGATCGAGCGTTTTCTCGATGCCCAGATGTGGCAGGCGGTGACGGCTGCCATCGAGGCAATGCCGCGCGATTCGGAGCGGGGCCGTGACGAATACGAACGGGCGCGTTTTCTTGCGGCGACGCTCTACATGCTGGCGCCCCGCGCCGGCGAGCTCGAAAGCCACCGGATGAACAGCTTCCGCGAAGAGCGCGGGCTGTGGTGGTGGCACGTGGTGGGGAAGGGCGGCAAGAAGGCGAAGGTGCCGGTGGCCGACGACATGCTCCAGGCGCTGATCCGGTACCGCAAATACCTCGGCCTGAGCGCGGTGCCCCGGCGAGACGACGCCACGCCGATCCTGGTATCGGTGAAGGACGGCAGCCCGATCACCGCGCGGCGACTCAACCAGATCCTGAAAAAGATCTTCAGCGCCGCGGCCGAGCTGCTTCCGTCCGATGCCGAGCACAAGAAGGAAAAGCTCCGCGCGGCGTCGGCCCACTGGGGCCGTCACACCGGCATCACGGCCAAGCTCGACAGCGGCATTGACGAGCGCTATGTGCAGAAGGATGCCCGGCACACGGATGCCCGGACGACCCAGCGCTACATCCATGAGGAAGAAGAGCGCTGGCACGATGAGGCGCAGAAGCAGCGCCTGCCGTGGGCGGGCGAGAAGCCGGGCGGTCAGTCCTAGGGTGGGGTGACGTAAGCCTTTCAGGCTTTTCGGGGGTGGTGTGTCACGGTCGACGAATCGTCATAAAGATTACGTTTTCCGGGCGTATACGTATGGTAATGTTCCTGCGTTACATTAATTTGCACTCGCAAAGCAAGGGAACGAACCATGGCCCGCAGCAGTAGTGTCACGTTCGAGGCAGTCGAGCAGATCTGCTTTCAGTTACTCTCCCAGGGAGAGAACCCGTCGTTCAACCTCGTCTATGCCGAGCTCGGCAACAAGGGCTCGAGCGAGATCGTCCAGCGCTACATCGACCAGTGGCGCCGCGAGACGGGCGCCGCCTTCTTCCGTCAGCGCAGCATTCCGGGGATGCCCGACGAGCTGATCTCGGCGACGGATTCATTCATGAGCAAGATGTGGTCGCTGTCGCTCCAGCAGGCCGACCAGATTCTGGCTGCCCAGCGCCAGGATCTGGAGCAGGAGCGCGAAGCCCTGCGCCAGCGCTTCCAGGAAGCCGACGACCGCATCCGGCAGCTCGAAGCCGTGGGCGCCACCGCATCCCGGCAGATCGCGCTGCTGGAGCAGGAAGTGAGCAGCCGCGACAGCACGATCACGGACTTGCGCAACCAGGCACTGGAATTCCTGCGCCAGCGGGAAGGGCTTGAAAACCGCGTGAAGCAGCTCGAAGAGGCGGCCGAGGTGCGGGAGCAGAAGTTCGCCGCGGAATCAGAGCGGATGGTTCGCCTGCTTCAGGCCGACCGGGATCGCTACAGCGCGTCCCTGAAGGATGAACAGGAGCGAGGCGCCCAGGAACGAGAGCTGCTGCTCAAGCAGATCGAGACGGCCCGCCAGGAGAAGGTGGCCGAGCTGATGGCGATGCGTCAGCAGATCGCCAATCGGGAGGATCGGGAAGCGCGCCAGCGCGAGCAGACCGAGGAGGCCAAGGCCGCCCTGCGCGAAGCCGTGTCGAAGACCCGCCAGATCGAAACCTCGCTGGCTGCTGCCGAAGGGCGGATCGAGCGCCTTCAGGCCCAGCTCAAGATCGCCAGTGAAGCGGCCCACGGCAAGGAATCTGCGGTGGCCGCAGCGGAAGCCCGGGCGAGGGCGGTCGAGGAGGTGCGGCTTGCAGAGACCGCCCGCGCCCAGCGGGCCGAGGCTAATCTTGCCGAAGCGCTGGCGGAGCTGGCCCAGCTCAGAAAGCAGAAAGCCTGAAACGCCCCGGGGTGAGCAAACGTCAATCTTCCGACGTTTGCTCACCCCCGGTTTGACGATGGCCGCGGCTCAGGCAGCGGCCATTTTCACGTTCAGCGACTGGCGGGCGCGTGCTTGTCCAGCCACTGGCCGAGCATCATCGAAATCCACACCATCTCGCCGTAGTAGCCCGGGTAGGCCGGCAGGTGGGTGGAGAACAGTTCGCTCACGAAATCCTTGCGCAGGATGTTGCGCTCAACCAGCACGTCGAGGGATTCGCGGGCCAGCTTGTCGAGGCCCTTGTGCTTGAGCACCCAGTGACCGTAGGGCAGGCCGAAGCCCTGCTTCTTCTTGGTGATGATCTCGGGCGGCAGGAAATCCTTCAGGGCTTCCTTGAAGAACCAGCGCAGCTGGAGGCCCTTGAGCTTGTACTCGGGCGGCAGCTGGAGCGAGAAATCCAGCAGTGCGTCGTCGAGGAGCGGGAAGATCACGTTCATGCCGGCAAGCCGGGTGCTGCCGATCACCTTGGGCAGATCGTTGTCGGCCAGCGTGAAGCGCCAGTCGAAATTGAGCATCTTGTTCACCAGCGCGTGGGCGGTGGTGTTCTGCCAGACCCGGCGCTGCAGCTTGACCGGCGCGTCGGTGTCGACGCCGGCGAGGAAATCCTTCGGGAAAACGTTGTCCATCCCGAGGCGGTAGATCAGGTTGTACTGGGCGGTGCGCTCGGGCAGCGGGGTGGTGGCCTGCTCGATGTAGCTGGCGGCCTTGCGCATCAGCGGCAGCTTGCCCAGCGGGGTCTGCATGATGACGGGTTCGAGGAGGGCGCTCTTGATGAGGCCGGGCACGTTCTCGTAGTAGCCGAACACGCGCTGCTTGGCGTAGCGGGTGTTGCCGCCGAAGAGTTCGTCGCCGCCGTCGCCGGCGAACATCTTGCGGTGGCCGTCGTCGTGAGCCAGCTTGGCGCACAGGTAGGCAGGCAGCACCGACGAGTTGCCAAAGGGCTGGTCGTAGGACGTGGCGACGCTGGGGATATTGGCGACCAGGTCGTCGGAGGTGATGTAGTACGGGACGTGCTTCACGCCGAAGTGCTTGGCGGCGATCTTGGCAAACTCCATCTCGTCGTAGCCTTCGGCCTCGAAGCCGATGGAGTAGGCGGTGACCGGGTTGCCGCTCTTGGCGAGCATGCCGACCACGGTGGAGCTGTCGGTGCCGCCAGAGAGGAAGGCGCCCACCGAGGCGCCGTCGAGTTCGCGTTCGACGGCCGACTTGATCAGTGTCTTGAAGGTGGTGGCGCTGCTGGCGAAATCGGCGCTGGCGGGTTCTTCGAAGCGGGGCTGCCACCAGGCGACGAGCTGGGTGCGCTCCTTGTCGGCATTGAGGCGGGAGCCCGGCTCGAGGCGGAAGATATCCTTGAAGATGGTGCCGGGCGCCGGAATCGCGTGGAAGTACAGGTAGTCGAACACGCCCTGGCGGTCGATCTCGCGGCGCAGCGCGGGCACTTCGTTGGCCTTGTCGGCAAAGCTCAGGCGGCGGCCTTCGCTGGCGTAGCAGAAGCCGTAGGTGTTGAAGCGGTCGGAAGCCAGCCCGAGGCGGCCCTTGGCGAGATCGATCCACAGCAGCGCAAAACGCCCTTCGAGGCCGGCGATGAAGGCGTCCGGCGCTTCGCAGAGCTGGGCGATCACGGCGGTCCAGCCATCCTGCGCGACGCGACGACCGAGGGCTGCATCACGGAATCGCGGTTCGCCCTGCAGCAGCATCAACTGTGCGCCATTGGCGAAAGCCGCCACACGGGTGCCGTCGTGCTGAAGTTGAAGGCCCGGCAGCGAGATGTCCCGGAGGTCGAGCCGGTCAAAATTCTGGTTGCGGTCGAGGGTGTCGAAATCGATAAAGCCGCGGATCATGGATATGCTGCGCTCTCGGAGTAAGTTCGGTTCGCTGGAAACGGAAAGGCATCCGGCGTGTTGATGGAAGTCGGGTAAGGTTATCTGCGTCGGGTTTCAATGGCGCGGACAAAGTTGTCGGCCAATGAAAAAAGATGTCATCCGGAGTGCCTGCCAGGCTTTTGCGCGGGATGCCGTCCTGATGCCTGCAGCGGCAACCTGCGGTGCCTTGCGCCCCTTGGTTAAAAAGCCCGCGAAGGGTAGCAAATGATCATGATATTGGCACGATCACGTAACCGTTTTTGTGAATTTGAGCGAACGGCGTCAGGCGGGGCGATTTTTTCCTGGCTGCGGCCGGAGATGGGCGCGGGGAAGATGTGCGTGAGGTGTCACGAAAAAGCCGCAAAACGGGGGTGGCTATACAAAAAGATGGTTTTGAATTAGGATGATACGTTGTTACTAGATACCAAACGGCGGCGTGAGCTGCCGTTTCGCCTTTTTGTCGGGCGGGCTTTCCTGCCGGGTGCGTCTGACAACAGCATGCAGACTCACCCACTTGCCTGACGGCACCATAATCAAGAACGAGTGCCATGAACGCACCGAGACACTACCTACAGTTCAAAGATTTCACTCGCGCCGAGTACGACTACCTCTTTGCCCGCACCCGCTGGATCAAGGAAAAGTTCAAGCGCTACGAACCCCATCACCCGCTGTTCGACCGGACGCTGGTGATGATCTTCGAGAAGGCCAGCACGCGCACGCGCCTGTCTTTCGAGGCGGGGATGCAGCAACTCGGCGGCTCGGCCATCTACCTCAACACGCGTGATTCCCAGCTCGGCCGCGGCGAACCCGTCGAGGACGCCGCCCAGGTGATCTCGCGGATGAGCGACATCGTGATGATCCGAACCTTCGAGCAGTCGATCATCGAGCGCTTCGCCGAATACTCCCGCGTGCCGGTGATCAACGGCCTCACCAACGAATTCCACCCCTGCCAGATCCTGGCGGACATCTTCACCTTCATAGAGCATCGCGGCTCGATTCAGGGCAAGACGGTGGCGTGGGTCGGCGACGGCAACAACATGTGCAACACCTGGCTGCAGGCCGCCGAACTGCTGGACTTCAAGGTCCACGTCTCGACACCGCCGGGCTACGAGTTCTGCCCCGAACTCGCCGGCGTGCAGGGCTCCGACCACTTCGTGAGTTTCGCCGATCCGATGGATGCCTGCCGTGGCGCCGATCTGGTCACCACCGATGTGTGGACCAGCATGGGCTTCGAGGCCGAAAACGACGAGCGGATGCGCGACTTCGCCGACTGGCGGGTCGACGCCGACATGATGCAGGTGGCCAGCCCCGACGCGCTGTTCATGCACTGTCTGCCGGCGCACCGAGGCGAGGAAGTCACGGCCGAAGTGATCGACGGCCCGCAATCGGTGGTTTGGGACGAGGCCGAGAACCGCCTCCATGCCCAGAAGGCCCTGATGGAATTCCTGATGATTGGCAAGGTCGAAAACGACTGACCCTGAAGTACGGCAACAATTGATTCAAGACTCATCTACTCATTAGCAGAAAGCAGGACATGAGCGACGTTAATAAAGTGGTGCTTGCCTACTCGGGCGGGCTGGATACCTCGGTGATCCTCAAGTGGCTGCAGGACACCTATCAATGCGAAGTAGTGACCTTCACCGCCGACCTCGGCCAGGGCGAAGAGCTTGAACCCGCCCGCGCCAAGGCGCTGCAGTTCGGCATCAAGCCCGAGAACATCTTCATCGATGATCTGCGCGAAGAGTTCGTGCGCGACTTCGTCTTCCCGATGTTCCGCTGCAACACCGTCTATGAAGGCGAGTACCTGCTGGGCACCTCCATCGCCCGTCCGCTGATCGCCAAGCGTCAGATCGAGATCGCCCGCCTCACCGGCGCCGACGCCGTCTCCCACGGCGCCACCGGCAAGGGCAACGACCAGGTCCGCTTCGAACTCGGCTACTACGCGCTGATGCCCGGCGTGAAGGTCATCGCCCCGTGGCGCGAATGGGATCTGCTGTCCCGCGAGAAGCTGCTGGCCTACGCCGAAAAGAACGGCATCCCCATCGAGATGAAGCACAAGCAGGGCGGCTCGCCCTACTCGATGGACGCCAACCTGCTGCACATCTCCTTCGAAGGCCGTCACCTGGAAGACCCGTCCGCCGAGGCCGAGGAATCCATGTGGCGCTGGACGGTTTCCCCGGAAGCCGCGCCGGACGCCGCCGAGTACGTCGATCTCGAGTTCGAGAAGGGCGATCTGGTTGCCATCAACGGCACCCGCATGAAGGCCCACGAACTGCTCGCCAAGCTCAACGAGCTGGGCGGCAAGCACGGCATCGGCCGCCTCGATCTGGTCGAGAACCGCTACGTCGGCATGAAGTCCCGCGGCTGCTACGAAACCCCGGGCGGCACCATCCTGCTGCGTGCCCACCGCGCCATCGAGTCGATCACCCTCGACCGTGAAGTCGCCCACCTCAAGGACGACCTCATGCCGCGCTACGCCAGCATGATCTACACCGGCTACTGGTGGTCGCCCGAGCGTCTGGCCCTCCAGGCCCTGATCGACCAGACCCAGCAGACCGTCAATGGCTGGGTCCGCATCAAGCTCTACAAGGGCAACGTGATCGTCGTCGCCCGCGATTCGAAGACCGATTCGCTGTTCGACCCGACCATCGCCACCTTTGAAGACGACCAGGGCGCCTACAACCAGAAGGATGCCCACGGCTTCATCCGCCTCAACGCGCTGCGCATGCGCATCGCGGCCAACGCCAAGAACAAGCGGGGCTGATCGGCCGGCATGGATCCCAACGACGTATTCGTCTTCGGGCTGACCGTCGCAGAGTTTGAGGACATCTCCCTCAAGGTCTGCGTCGGGGGCCTGATCGCCTACATGATCTTCATCATCGGCCACCTCGCCTGGGAATCCAAGGCAGGCAAATACGGCGCGATCTGGATGTTCATAGGCTTGGGCGTCGGCTTCATCGGCTTCATGGCCAAGGGCATCCTCCAGCGGCTGCTCGGCATCGAATAACTTCATCCTTTGAATTGACAAAATGACCCAGTCTGCACAATTCGACGGCGTGTCCGTCGTCAAGCAAGCCAATGTGTATTTCGACGGCAAGTGCGTCAGCCACACCGTTCTGTTCGCCGATGGCAGCAAGAAGACCGTCGGCGTGATCCTGCCGGCCAGCCTGACCTTCAACACCGGCGCGCCGGAAGTGATGGAAACCGTGGCCGGCGCCTGCCGTTATCGCCTGAAGGGCGAGACCGAATGGAAGACCTCCGCCGCTGGCGAGAGCTTCAACGTGCCGGGCGACTCCAGCTTCGACATCGAAGTGACGGGCGAGCCCTACCACTACGTCTGCTACTTCGGCTGAACGGGAGTCGATCATGCCGTCCTTCGACATCACCTCCGAAGTCGACATGGTTGCCCTGCGTAACGCCGTCGAGGGCGCCAATCGCAAGATCACCGGCCGCTACGACTTCAAGGGCAGCGACGCGCGGGTCGAGCAGACCGAAAAGCTGCTGACCCTGCACGGCGACAGCGATTTTCAGCTCGAACAGATGCTGGCCATCCTGCTGCCCGAGATGACCGCCAAGAAGATCGACGTGCGCTGCCTCAAGCATGGCGACGTGCAGAAGGTGGGCGGCAACAAGGTCAAGCAGGAACTCACGGTCCGCGTCGGCATCGAGCAGGAGCAGTCCAAGAAGATCGTCAAGCTCATCAAGGACAGCAAGCTGAAGGTTCAGGCCAGCATCCAGGGCGAAGCCGTGCGGGTGAGTGGCGCCAAGCGCGACCTCCTGCAAGACTGTATTGCCCTGGTTCGCAAGGAAATTGCCGACTATCCTTTGCAGTATGGCAACTTCAGGGATTGATTTGCAGCCATGAACATCGCTTCGGTCGCCACGACCTCGCAGGTTCAGCCGCAGGACACCGTGTCGCTGGTCATGCTGCGCAAGCAGCTTGATCTGCAGCAGGCCAATGCGGCCCAGTTGATTGCGACGCTGCCTGAGCCGGTCGCCGCGCCGGACCCGACGGCAACCATCGGCGGGCGCATCAACACCTACGCGTGAAACGTTCTCGCGGCATAATTGAAACCAGCCTCCGGGCTGGTTTCTTTTTTGTCGGCCCGTGAAAAGGGAAGGGTGGTTCGATTTGGTCGTGCGTCTGCCATCTGTTTTTGTGATGATCGTCAAATGATCGAATCTCTTTCGCTAACGAAGCTCCGCCCGCCGCCTCTGCTGTGCGCCTTCGTTGCGGCGGTGGCGAGCCTGCCGGCCGCTGCGACGGACGTGGCGCTTGCGGGCGTCTTTCCGGGCAAGGCGCTGATCGTCGTGAATGGCGGTGCGCCCAGATCGGTTGGTGTGGGCACGCGTTCGCCCGACGGCGTGCGGGTCATCAGCGTCGATTCCGACGGCGCGACGCTCGAATTCGACGGCGGCCGGCATCGGCTGGTGATCGGTCAGCGGGCGGTGCATGTCAGCGGCGCTGGCACCGGGGGGCGTGCACCGAGCGTGGTCATCCAGGCCGACAGCGGCGGCCAGTTTCATACGACGGGTTCGATCAACGGCGCCCAGGTCCGCTTCATCGTGGATACCGGCGCGACTTTCGTCTCTCTCGGGCGCAGTGATGCCCTCAAGGCCGGGATTGATTTCACCAAGGGTGAGCCCGCGCTGATGCAGACCGCCAACGGCACCGCGCGGGCCTGGCGGGTCGTGCTGGATACGGTACGCGTGGGGGACGTGACCCTGCGCAATGTGGATGGCGTCGTGCATTCGGGCGAGCTGCCGTTTGCGCTCCTCGGCATGAGTTTTCTCAATCGCATGGAGATGCGGCGGGATGGCCCCGCGCTCCAGTTGCGTCAGCGTTACTGATGGTCTGAACTCATGAGTGGTCTGAAATCCCCCCCGCGATTTTCTGCCGACTGGCTGCGTCACCGCTTTGCCGACGACAAGGGATTCGATTCGCCGGTGGAGGAGGGGATCCCGACCGGCCCGTTGCGCCCGGCTGCAGTGCTGGTGCCCATCGTGCTCCGCGAGCCGGAACCCACGCTGCTCCTCACCCGTCGCACCGATCATCTGCACCATCATCCCGGTCAGGTGAGCTTTCCCGGTGGGCGTGTCGAAGCCCAGGACACCTCGCCCATCGAAACCGCCCTGCGCGAGACGGAGGAGGAGATCAGCCTCGCGCGGCACCACGTGGAGCTGCTCGGCTGTCTGCCCCAGTACCGGACCGGCACCGGCTTCGACGTGACGCCGGTGGTCGGGCTGGTCACGCCGCCCTTCGAGCTTTCGCCCGATGCCTTCGAGGTGGCCGAGGTGTTCGAGGTGCCGCTGTCCTTTCTCCTTGACGAAGCCAATCACCAACTGCATCGGGTTGAGGTGCGCGGCAAGCTGCGCGAGTACTACGCCATGCCCTATGGCGATTACTTCATCTGGGGTGCGACGGCCGGGATGATCGTCAGCCTGTATCGATTCTTCCACCGTTGAGCGAACGGCATTTGTGTTGGGTGCGTTTGGTGGTATCTTGAGCAACCCCCAATAGGCCTGAACTTCGAGGGCTTTCAAAAAGCCCCCCGCCGCATGACCCTGTTTTCGCTGATCGTCGCCCTGCTCATCGAGCAACTTCGTCCGCTCTCCGTCGAGCGTTTCGTCCAGGCGCCCCTCAAGGCTTTTGCGCGTTTTCTTGAAGACCGTTTCAATGACGGCGAAGCCCGCCACGGCGCCGTGGCGTGGTGGGTCGCGATCCTGTCCGTCTGTTTCGCTTCGGCGCTGGTCTACTTCCTGCTCTGGAACATCCACTTCGTCCTGGCGCTGGCCTTCAATGTGGTCGTGCTCTACCTGACGATGGGCTTCCGGCACGTCAGCCACTACTTCACCGACATCCAGCTGGCGCTGCGGATGGGCGAGCTGCCCCGTGCGCGGCAGCTGATCAGCGAGTGGCGCGGCCGCTCCCACGACGAATCCAGCTCCAGCGAAGTTGCCCGGCTGGCCATCGAAGAGGCGTTGATCGCCTCTCACCGCAATGTCTTCGGCGTGATCTTCTGGTTCATTCTCCTACCCGGCCCGAGCGGCGCCTTGCTCTATCGCCTTGCACGCTTCTTCGATCAGGAGTGGGGCTGTCGCAGCGGCGGGCTTGATTTCGGCGACTTCGGTGAGTTCTCCCGCAAGGCCTGCGCGGCCCTGGACTGGCTGCCCGTGCGCCTTTCGGCGGCGGCGTTCTCGATCGTCGGCGACTTCGAGGACGGCGTCTATTGCTGGCGTGCGCAGGCCAGTCAATGGAAGGACAAGGCTTCCGGTATACTGCTTTCCAGCGGGGGAGGGGCGCTTGGCGTCCGCCTCGGCATGCCGATCTTCGAATCCGGCGAAGTAGTTGAACGTCCTGAAATGGGAATCGGCGATGATGCGGACGCCGATTTCATGCAAAGCACTATCGGCTTGGTCTGGAGAACGCTTGTGCTGGTGTTTCTTGTACTGGCACTGCTGAGCGTGGCAAGGATGGGTTGGTAATTTCCCGTAGTAATTGAGAGGAGGAATAAATATGGCTAATCGTGAAGTTGTGGTTCTGAGCGCTGTCCGTTCTGCCATCGGTGCCTTCGGTGGCGCGCTCGCTGATTTCGATACCAGCGAACTGGCCGGCATCGTGATGAAGGAAGCGGTTGCCCGCTCCGCCGTTGATCCCCAGCTGATCAACTACGTCACCGTGGGCACCACCATGCCCACCGACTCCCGTTACGCCTACGCTTCCCGTGTTGCCTCCATCCAGGCCGGGCTGTCGATGGATTCAGTTGCCATGCAGGTCAGCCGCCTGTGTGCCTCCGGCCTCCAGGGCATCGTGACCACCGCTCAGAACATCCTGCTGGGTGATGCCGATTTCGGTATCGGCGGCGGCGTCGAAGTCATGTCCAAGGCCGCCTACATGCTGCCCGCGCTGCGCTCCGGCGCCCGCATGGGTGACACCAAGGCCATCGACTCCATGGTTGCCGTGCTGACCGACCCGTTCGGCGTTGGCCACATGGGCATCACCGCTGAAAACCTGGCGACCAAGCACAACATCTCCCGCGAAGAGCAGGATGCGTTTGCCGTTGAATCCCAGCGTCGCGCTGCTGCTGCCATCGACGAAGGCCGCTTCAAGTCCCAGATCGTCCCCATCGTCAAGCAGACCCGCAAGGGCGAAGTGGTGTTCGACACCGATGAGCACCTGAAGCGTGGCACAACCATGGAATCGCTGGCCAAGATGAAGCCCGCCTTCAAGAAGGATGGCACCGTCACCGCTGGTAACGCTTCCGGCATCAACGATGGCGCCGCCTTCTTCGTGCTGGCCGATGCCGCTGCCGCTGCCAACGCTGGCTACAAGCCGATGGCTCGCCTCGTTTCCTACGCTGTTGCCGGCGTGCCGAACGACATCATGGGCGAAGGTCCGATCCCGGCGACCCGCCTTGCGCTCAAGAAGGCTGGCCTGACCCTTGATCAGATGGATGTCATCGAGTCCAACGAAGCCTTTGCCGCGCAGGCGCTGGCCGTGACCAAAGTTCTTGGTCTGGATCCGGCCAAGACCAACCCGAACGGCGGCGCGATCGCCCTCGGTCACCCGGTCGGCTGTTCCGGTGCCTTCATCGCCACCAAGGCGCTCTACGAACTGCAGCGCACCGGCGGCCGTTACGCGCTGGTGACGATGTGTATCGGCGGTGGTCAGGGTATCGCGACCATCTTCGAACGCGTCTGAACGCTTCGGAATAGTAGCCCTCGAGGCCCTGCCGCAAGGCGGGGCCTTGTTGTTTCAAGAAAGTTGTACAAATAGCAAGCAAAATGCTTGTCAAGTCATCGGGGTTTCCCATACAATCCATGGCTTTACTGCATTTCTTTCAGGATTACTAAAAGATGGCCAATTCGGCACAAGCCCGTAAGCGCGCCCGTCAAGCTGTCAAGGCCCGCGCCCTCAACATGAGCCTGCGTTCGCGTCTGCGCACTGCCATCAAGGCTGTCCGCAAGGCGGTCCTCGGCGGTGACAAGCAAGTTGCTCAGCAAGTTTTCGTCGCTTCCCAGCGCACGATCGACAGCATCGCTGACAAGAAGATCATTCACAAGAACAAGGCCGCTCGCCACAAGAGCCGCCTGTCCGCCGCCATCAAGGGGATGGGCGCAGTTGCTGCTGCTTAAGTTCGCGTGAGCCCGCTGTCGCTAGGTGCGACGGTCTGGCAAAACAAAAAGGACCGCATATGCGGTCCTTTTTGTTTTTGTGCGCCTGATTAAATCAAAGCCCGTGTTTGCATCGAGTCCGACGTCAAATGACGCATTAGAGTAGGTTTGTCCCTTGACACCGCGATTTTTCGCGCGTTATATAACTGCCACAACTTGGGCGCTCGTGCGAGAGCCGAATATCTCGCCAGCATTCGATGTCGGAGTTTCCTGTTTGTTAAATTGTATAACGAGGGGGCTGATGTGAACAAATCCGAATTGATTGATCAGATTGCTGAAAGCGCAGATATTCCGAAGGCAACGGCAGGCCGGGCGCTGGATGCCACGATTGCCGCAGTCAAGCAGGCACTCAAGAAGGGCGGAAGTGTAACCCTTGTCGGGTTCGGTACTTTCCACGTAGGCAAGCGGGCAGCCCGCACCGGCCGGAATCCCCGCACGGGCGCGAGCATCAAGATCAAGTCTGCCAAGATCCCGAAATTTAGGCCTGGCAAAGCACTGAAGGATGCGCTAAACTGATGGGCTGTTGCTTTCGCTGGCTTTGCAGCGATTGAGCGGGTGCTTAGCTCAGTTGGTAGAGCGTCGCCCTTACAAGGCGAATGTCGGCGGTTCGACCCCGTCAGCACCCACCATCCAACCCGGATGGCCAGCCCTGATTTGGAGTGGTAGTTCAGTTGGTTAGAATACCGGCCTGTCACGCCGGGGGTCGCGGGTTCGAGTCCCGTCCACTCCGCCATATTTGTCACTGCCGCAGGGCGTGATGAACGAAAAAAGCCACGTGTGTGGCTTTTTTCGTTTCGATTTCAAGTCGCTTCTTCGCGTAACTCCCGCATTGTCAGCAGCCTCCGAGGATTCAGCATGTTTGACGCCGTACGCAACAACAAGAAAATTGTTCAGGTGTTCCTCTTACTGATCACGCTTCCGTTTGCTTTCTGGGGCGTTGATTCCTATGTGAAAAACGCGGGGCAGGGTGGCGAACTGGCATCTGTCGGCGGGGTGGCGATCACACCGGCCGAGTTCCAGCAGGCGCAGCGCGAACAGCAGGAGCGGATGCGCGGTGCGCTCGGCGCGAACTTCAACCCCGCCATGATGGAAACGCCGGAAGCAAAGCGGGCGGTTCTCGACAATCTGGTCAATCAGCGCCTGCTTGCACTCGACGCCGCGAAGATGCGTTTGCGTGTTTCGGATGAGCGCGTGCGCAGCACCATCGCCGGCATTCCCGCTTTCCAGGAGAACGGGCATTTCTCGCTGCCGCGCTACGAGGCGATGCTCAAGGCGCAGGGCATGACCCAGGCCGTCTTCGAATCGCGCCTGCGTCACGATCTGGTATTGCAGCAGGTGCTGGGCGCGGTGGCCGAGGGCGTGATGGTGCCCCGGGCTTCCACCGAGCAGGTGTTTGCAGTTCAGCTTGAAGAGCGCGTGGTCAGCGAGAGCCGCTTCGCCGCGCCGCAGTACGTTTCGGCCGTGAAGCTCGCCGATGACGCCGCGCAGAAGTACTACGACGCCAACCGCAAGCAGTTCGAGGTGCCGGCCCAGCTGCGCGCCGAGTACATCGTGCTGAGCCGTGACGCGGTAGCCGATCAGCTGGCGATCACCGACGCCGACATCCGCAAGGAATACGATGCCCACCAGGACAAGTTCCGCCAGGGGGGCGAGCGCCGTGCCAGCCACATCTTGATCCAGGCCGACAAGGGCGCGGCGGCGGATGTGGCCAAGGCCGCCCGGGAGAAGGCGGAAGGCCTGCTCAAGCAGATCAAGGCCAATCCGGCTGAGTTCGAAAAGCTGGCCAAAGAGAACTCGCAGGATCCGGGCTCGGCGGAGAAGGGCGGGGATCTCGGCTTCTTTGCCCGCGGATCGATGGTGAAGCCCTTCGAGGATGCGGTCTTCGGGATGTCGAAGGAAGGTGAAGTCTCGGGTGTCGTGCAGTCTGACTTCGGTTTTCACATCATCAAGCTCACCGGCGTGAAGGCCGAGAAGGTGCGCGCGTTTGACGAAGTGAAGGGCGAGATCGCTGCCGAACTCAAGCGCACCGAGGCTGCCAAGAAGTTTGCCGAGCTGGTAGAAGGTTTCAGCAACACCGTTTATGAGCAGGCGGACAGCCTCAAGCCGGCGGCAGACAAGTTCAAGCTGGCGGTCAAGACGACCGACTGGGTTGCCCGTAATGGCAAGGCTGCGGCACCGTTCGACAACGAGAAGCTGCTGGGCGAGCTGTTCTCTGACGACGCGGTGAAGAACAAGCGCAACACCAACGCGGTGGACGTGGGCAACGGCATGCTGGTTGCCGCCCGGGTGGCCGAGTTCAAGGCGGCGTCGCTGCGCGCCTTTGAGGAAGTGAAGCCCGCGATCGAGAAGGGCCTGGAGATCGACGAAGCGGTCAAACTCGCCGAGAAGGATGGCGAAGCCAAGCTCGCCCAACTGACCAAAGGCGAATCGGTCGAGCTCCAGTGGAGCCCGGCGCGTACCGTCCAGCGGACGATGCAGGGTGTGCCTCCGGAGATCATGCAGGCGGTGTACCGCGCCCCGAGCGACAAGCTGCCCAGCTACGTCGGCGTGAAGCTGCCGAACGCGGGTTACTCCCTGTTCCGCATCGAAAAGGTGAGCCGTCCGGCCGCGCCCAGCCAGGATGATCCGCGCCTGGCCGCCATCAAGCAGCAGTACGCCCGCGTGATGGCGGAGCAGGATTTCGGTGCCTACATGATGATGCTGCGCAAGCGCTACAACGTGAAGGTCAACGCCGAGGCGCTGGAGGCTGCGAAGGAGCGCTGATTCACCACCTGCTGCTGGTCTGCTGAGCGTCCAGTAACAGGCGTTGCCCATGACGACACACGATGCTTGTCGACCTGATTGGTCGGCAAGCATTTTTTTTGGGCCGCGAGCTGCAAGTGGCGGGAGATCGCGGGGTGGCCCGGATCAACAGCGTGCCGGGACGGGAGATTGTCGCCGGCCAAAAAAAACCTCCTGCCGGAGCAGGAGGTTGAGGGTGGTGCGTGCTGAGTTGTGGATCAGTGTTGCGTGCTGAACACCTCAGACCGCGATCTCACCACCATTAGTACGCGTGATCACAATGGTCGCGGAGCGAGGGCGGCGGGTCGAGCTTGCGTCGGTCTGGCTCGAGGGCCAGGCACTGGTGGGGGCGGCGAGGCTACCGTCCTCGCCGGGGTGCTGAACGTTGACAAACATCGTCTTGCGGTCCGGAGTCATCGCGATGCCGGTGATCTCGCACTCCTTCGGGCCGACCAGGAAGCGGCGGAGCGTTGCACTGGTGGCGTTGGCGCCCTTGATGGTGGCCGTGCCACCGGCAGCGACCGCCGCAGTGCCATCGCCAACCTTGCCGGGGATCGCCGCCAACATCATGCAGTTGGTGACGTCAGTGTAGGCGCCATCATCGGTTTGAATCCACAGCATGCCGTTGCGGTCGAACCACAGGCCGTCCGGGCTGGAGAAGTCGTTGATGTCGGTGAGGCCGGAGAGGTTCACGTCGGCTGCAGCTGCTGCTTCAGCGCCGAACAGGTAGATGTCCCAGGCGAAGGTGGTTGCAGCGGGGTCGTTCCCGGCTTCGCGCCAACGGATGATGTGGCCGTTGGGGTTGCCCTTCTGGGAGGTCGTGCCGCTCTTCAGATCCTCGTAGTAACGGGGGTTCGCGGTGTCCGGCTTGAGCTGGCTACCGCTGGGTGTGGCGGTGGGGGCAACCCGGTTGCTGTTGTTGGTGAGGGTCATGTAGACCTCGCCATTGACCGGATTGACGGCGCCCCACTCGGGACGATCCATCTTGGTGGCACCAACCGAGTCACCCGCCAGACGCGCATGGACCAGCACGTCTGCCTGATCGGCGAAGGCGTAGGTTGCATTGCTGGCGTCCAGACCGTTCTTGCCGTAGGTGAGTTCGATCCAGTTGCCAGTGCCGTCGGCATTGAAGCGGGCGACGTAGAGGGTGCCTTCGTCCATGTATTTGGCGCCGGCCGTCATGCCCTTGCCCACGTCGGCGGTGTCCCACAGGGCCTTCGAGACGAACTTGTAGATGTACTCGTTACGGGAGTCGTCACCCATGTAGAAGACGACAGGCTTGCCCGCCACTGCGTTGCACGGCCAGCAGCCTTCGTGGGCGAAACGGCCCAGGGCCGTATGCTTGACGGGGGTGGAGGTCGGGTTGAACGGATCAATTTCCACAACCCAGCCGAAGGTGTTGAAGACGTTCCGATAGTCGTCGGCGGCGGTGGCGCCGGTCACCGAGGCGCTCCAGCGGACGTACAGGTCGTCCGTGCCGGCAGTTTCCCAGAAGTACGGGCTCTTGCGCCCCTGGGTCATGCCGTAGCGGTTGAGGCCGGTGATTTCCTTGGCGCTGCGGCTGGCATTGTCGCCGGTGGCGCGGCTGATGACGTTGGTGAAGTTCTCTTCGCAGGTGAGATAGGTTCCCCAAGGGGTGTAGCCGTTGGCGCAGTTGTTGTTGGTGCCACGGGTGGCGGTACCGTCGGCCGAGTATTTGGTCTTCAGCAGGCTGGAGGCCCGCGCCGCGCCGCCGAAGTTCATCGGCGTGGCCGACGTGATGCGGCGGTTGTAGGTCGAAGTCCTGACGACAGTCATGGCGCTGCCGCTGTTGCCGCGCCGAATCTCGCAGACGCTCACGCCGTGGGCGTTGATCTCCTTGTCCACCTCGGAGGCGGTGCGATTGGCGCCGGCAGTGCGGCCGCTCGGGTGAAGCACGAAGGGGCCGACGACGTATTCGTGGTTCACGCACAGCAGACCACGATCCGAGCGGTCGGCCTGATAGGCGCCCGCATCCGACAGACCAAAGTAGTGCATACCGTCGTGGCCGTCACCGATACGACGGTTGTAGGAGTCGGCCGTCTCGGAGCCATTGTTGGCCCAATCAGCATCGGTAGCGGTCAAGGGATCGCCAAGGGCATGGAGGATGCTGACCTCGTAGCCGGCCGGTATCGTGACCACGTCGTTCTTGTTCTTGGCGACCGCCTCGAAGCCGAGACTGAGTGTGGAGTCGCCCGACGTGGAGCTGCTGCCGCCGCACGCGCTGAGGCCAAGGCTGCCAAAGAGCGCAGACGTGGTCGCTGCGATTCCGCCTTTGAGCACCCCGCGACGGCTCAGGCGAACCGCAATGATGTCGTCGATATGTGCGTTGAGGGATGTGTTGGTGCTTTCGCCATCATTCATCGGTGTCGGGGCGGTGACAGGCTTCGTGCTCATGGGTACAAATCTCCAGTGGGGCTGCGATCAAGGCCTGAATCTTGCGTCGTCGACGTGACAAGCTGATTAACGTGTGATGTCCCCCAACGCCCCCGACCGGTGGTGGCGACATCTGCAATCAGGGCTACGACGCCAGTGCTGACCCGGGCGGGGAGGGCGCGCGGGACAAGACCAAGTCTGTGCGCCACGCCATGGCAAGACCCCCTCATGGGCGTGGTGCCCGTTCGCTGCCACGCAGGCAAGGGCGGGAAATCAACCATGCGCCATCGGGTTGATCGAGGCGGTGGGTCCGATGCGCGGGCCCAAACAAAAACGGCACCCGAAGGTGCCGTTTTCAAACTGCTGGCAAGCGATGCTTACTTCTTGCCGCCGCCCATCTTGGTGAAGGCCTGGAAGGCTTCGGTGGAGGCCTTGGTCATCTGTTCGTAGGCAGCACGAGCGGTGTCCATGGCGCCCTGGATGGTGCCGAGGGCGTTGTGGTCGCCGATGGGCATGCCCTTGAACATCTTCTGGATGGATTCGAACATGTCGGCGCCGCCACCGGTGAGCTGCTCGCTGACCATCTTGCCGACTTCAGCCTGGGTCTTGGCGGTGATCTCGGCGATCTCGCGGGCACAGGCCAGCATCTTTTCGGTGGTGCTCTGAGCGTAGGAGGTACGCAGGCTCATCGCTTCGGCCGGATCCTTGACGCCGGACAGGGCCTTGGCGTTGGCGACACCTTCCTCGAACAGGGACTTGGCGGTACCAACCTGCAGTTCCATGATGCGCTGGGAGTTCTCGATGGAGAGCTGGGCCAGGCGCATGGCGGCCTCGAGGTTCTTCTTCTGGATCTCGTTCAGTTGCTGTTCTTGTTTGGTTGCCATATTTCCTTCCTCCACGATTTTGATAGTAAGGGCCAGAGCGGACGCCGATGGTATGTCGGTCGAGAACTCCTGAAGAAAACAATATCACACAGAGTCGCTGCAGAAAGTGACGGTACTCAAAAAATCGTGCAGCAAAATCAAAAATGTTGCACTGCAGCAACACTTGCAGCTTCAAGTGTTTGCGAGGTCTTTGCCAGGATCGGTCCAGGTGGTCGGACAAGTGTTGTTGGCATAGCGGATCACACTGCCGGGGCAGGGCGATCGATGAGCGCATCACGGATGTCGAGGCGGTGGATTGCGCAGTCAGGAAGCAGCATCCATCCGGAGCCAGCAATGTCCGCCGGGCCGTTGGGTCGGCCCAACGGTCAGTCGGCGGCTTCCTTCTTCTTCAGGCGGTAGTTGAGCTGCGGACGGGTGATGCGCAGCAGCCGGGCGGCGCCCGACAGGTTGCCGTTGGATTCCCTCACCGCGTGCTGGATCAGCGCTTCCTCGAGGTCGTCCAGCCCCAGGCCAGAGGCCAGGATCTGCCGGCACAGGGCTTCCTTGAGGCACTCGGCGTCGGCCAGGGAGCCGGCGTCGTTGATGGTGTGCTGGACGGCGCCGAAATCCTGGGGCTCGGTGAACAGGTGCTCGATCTCGATCCAGTCGTTCTGGGGCGTGAGGATGATCCCCCGTTCGATGATGTTTTCGAGCTCGCGGATGTTGCCGGGCCAGGCGTAGCTCTTGAGGGCGCGCAGGGCCTTGTCGGTGATGCCGGCGACACGCTTGTCATGGAGCGCGCTGAAGCGCTGGACCATCGCCTCCACCAGCGGCTGGATATCGGCAACGCGCTCGCGCAGGGGCGGAATCCGTACCGGGTAAACATTGAGCCGATAGAACAGGTCGCTGCGAAAGCGCCCAGCCTTGACCGCCGCCTGCAGATCGACGTTGGTGGCAGCCACCAGACGCACGTTGATCTTGCGCACCCGCTCGTCGCCGAGGCGCTCGATCTCGCCTTCCTGCAGCACCCGCAGCAGCTTGGCCTGGGCGGGGAGGGGAAGTTCGCCGACCTCGTCGAGGAAGAGGGTGCCACCGTCGGCCCGTTCGAACTTGCCGGCGCGGGAGGCGTGGGCGCCGGTGAAGGCGCCTTTCTCGACGCCGAAGAGCTCGGACTCGATCAGCTCATGGGGCAGGGCTGCACAGTTGACGGCCACGAAGGGCGCCGCGGCGCGGCGGCTCATGTCGTGCAGGGCGCGGGCGAAGCGCTCCTTGCCGACACCGGTCTCGCCCAGCAGCAGCACGGTGACGTGGGTGGCCGCGGCTTTGTCGATCAGCGAATAGGCGTGGCGGAAGCCGGACGACGAGCCGATGAGGTTGGGCGGCTGCTGACCGTGTTCTAGGGAGGCGCGCAGGGCGTCCACCTGGCCGCGCAGCTCGAGCATGTGGGCGAGGATGGAGTCGGCCTCGTAGTACGACGCTTCTTCGGCGGCGTCCGGCCACTCCTCGACAGGCTTGCCGACGATGCGGCACTGGTTCTGCCCGGTGGCAGCGCATTCGACTTCGCGGAACAGGATGAAGCGCCCCATGAAGGCTGAGGTGAAGCCCGAGGCGTAGCCGATCTGCATCCAGCACACCGGGTGCTCGGTGTGGCCGTATTCGCCCACGTGGGCTTCGGCTTCGTAGGAGTTGTCCCAGAGGAACTCGCCGTAGAAAGTGCCAGCCTCGACATCCATGTCGAGGGCCACCGGCGTGACATAGACGCTGCCTTCGAGCATGTGCAGCTGTGGGCCGACCACGAAGGCGTCCTCGATGCGCTGACCGGGGCGCACCTTGCGGGCGAGCTCCGCGTCGCGGGCGCCCGAAGCGTAGCCCATGCGCGTCAGGATGCGGCGGGCCTGGTCGATGCCGAGGGAGTCGATGAGCTCCTTGCGCAGGGCGGACATGGCCGCGGCGTGCATGAGGATCATGCGGTGCTCGTCGAGCCAGATCATGCCCTTGTCGGCGCAGAAGCGCACAAGGCTGCGCAGGTCGCGATCCTGCGGATACCGGATGGTGCTCAAGCTCTCTCCTCCGTCGTGTCCACTGGCCTTGATGTGAGTTTATGTCCGGCGTTGGAAGCCGGGGCAGTGGCAGGTCAACCTTATATCACGCAGGCGGAGTTCGAACTCCGGCGCAGGCAGCACACCGGGAAAATGTTCATATCAGCTTGCGTTATCTGTTCATTAGCGATAATAATACAAAATCTCGAGAAAAATAGCGAGCAGCGGATGAAGGCCGACGTCGATCGGCCGCGCCGGGGCCGAAGGAGGAGACATGGCAACAAAGCACCTGATTCATATTGAGAATACCGGCGAGCGCTACCTGTGCGCCGAGGACGAAAACCTCCTACGCGGCATGGAGATGCTTGGCCGGAAGGGCATCCCGGTGGGGTGCCGCGGCGGCGGCTGCGGGGTGTGCAAGGTGCACATCACCGCTGGCGACTACGCCGCCCGCAAGATGAGCAAATCCTGCGTGTCGGACGAAGAACTGGCGCAGGGCGTCGTGCTGGCGTGCCGGGTCTACCCCCAGGGCGAAATCTCGCTCGATGTGGTCGGCAAGATGGCGAAGTCCGTCTGCAAGGGCGCCGAAGCCCCCTCACCACAATCCACCTGTTCCGACTGAGGTCGTTCCCGGCACCTCATTCCCGTTTCCGCAACCAGGAGCACCCATACCGACAGATCCCTCCCTCCTGTCGGGCTCCCTGGTTTTTTCGAGGCCGTCACGCAATGTGGCGGCCTTTTTTTTGGGCCGAAAGTTACGTATGGGGTGCGCTTTGCGTAACGCGTTACGCCGCTTCACCAGATCATCAAGCTGCATTGCAGCATTTCATCAATTGATCGATCGATAAAATTCTTTTTTATCGATATTTTTTGCTCGGTAACACGTTTCCCCTTTCTGCTCAGTCGCTTATCGCGATTGGCACGCTACTTGATATGGGGTGTCTGGTGTTCAAGACCAGATTGAGGAAACGATGAGCGACCCGACGAAGCCCTCGCTAGACGTAAACCGCAAGTACGTGCGCCTTGTTGAGAAGCGGCCGGATGGCCTGGTGGAGTTCGAGTTCTCCATCTCCGATCCGGAGCTCTACGTGGAGATGCTTCTGCCGGAAGCGGCCTACGAGGAATTCTGCAAGACCAACCGGGTGATCCTCCTGGAAGGCTCCCGGCCGGAATCCGAGGACGGCAGCGACTGGGACTGGAATCTCCGCGAGGCGACGCACCAGCGTTTCCGCTGAGCACACTGACCACCGAAAACCCCAAAAGACAGAAGGAGGAGAAACCCATGCAAATCGATCTTCGCACGGTATCCATCAAGCCGCTGCGACACACCTTCGACAACATCGCCCGCCGCATCGGCGCCGACAAGCCGGCATCCCGCTACCAGGAAGGCACCCTGGACATGCAGCAGGAGGTCAACTTCCACTACCGGCCGACCTGGGACCCCGACCACCTGATCTACGACCGTGCCCGCACCGCCATCAAGATGGCCGACTGGTACAGCTTCAAGGATCCGCGCCAGTTCTACTACGGCGCCTACACCCTGGCCCGGGCCAAGCAGCAGGACACCGCTGAAGCCAACTTCGACTTCGTCGAGAACCGCGGCCTCGCGGCCACGCTGCCGGCCGAGATCCGCGACACCGTGCTCAAGATGCTGATCCCGCTGCGTCACGTGGCCTGGGGTTCCAACATGAACAACGCCGGCATCTGTGCCTACGGCTACGGCACGGCCTTCACCCAGCCGTGCATCTATCAGTCGATGGACCAGCTCGGCATCGCCCAGTACATCACCCGCGTGGCACTCCTGCTGGGCGATGTGGACGTGCTCGACACCGCCAAGTCGGCGTGGATGGAAGACGACGCCTGGCAGGGCCTGCGCCGCTATGTGGAAGACACCATGGTCATCAAGGACCCGTTCGAGCTCTTCGTGGCCCAGAACGTGGCGCTGGATGGCCTGCTGTATCCGCTGGTGTACGAAACCATCATCGACGACGTGCTCTCGTCCAGGGGCGGCACGCCGGTGGCGATGCTCACCCAGTTCATGACCGACTGGTACGCCGAAGTCCGCAAGTGGATCGACGCGACGATGAAGACCGCCGCCGCCGAGTCCGCCGAGAACAAGGAGATCCTCGGCCGCTGGACCACCACCTGGCGCGACCGCGCCGCCGCCGCCCTGGTGCCGGTAGCCCGCATCGCCCTGGCCGAACGCACCGACGAACTCACCGCCGAGGTCGTCCAGCAATTCAATGCGCGCATGGCCAAGGCCGGCGTGCCTGTTTGAGGATCACCCGATGTCCACCGTATTCATTGCACTGCAAACCAACGAAGAAACCCGCCCCATCGTCGAGGCGATCATCCAGGACAACCCGGACTGCACGGTGAACGAGCAGCCGGCGATGGTGAAGATCGACGCCCAGGGCAAGCTCGTGGTGCGCCGCGAAACCATCGAGGAGCTGATCGGCCGTTCCTACGACCTGCAGGAGCTGCAAGTCAATCTGATCACCATTTCCGGGAACCTCGATCAGACCGACGACGAAATGATTCTCTACTGGAACGCCTGAGCGATTTAAGGAGACACGAACAATGGACATGCAAGTTGCCAAGAAGAAGCTCGGCCTGAAAGAGCGCTACGCCGTGATGACCCGCGGCCTCGACTGGAAGCCGTCGTACCAGAAGATGGAAGACATCTACCCGTACATGGCCTACGAGGGCATCAAGATCCATGATTGGGACAAGTGGGAAGACCCGTTCCGCCTGACCATGGATGCCTACTGGAAGTACCAGGCCGAGAAGGAACGCAAGCTGTACGCGATCATTGACGCCTTCAACCAGAACAACGGCCACCTGAACGTCACCGACGCCCGCTACCTGAACGCCGTCAAGCTGTTCATCAGCGGCATCAGCCCGCTCGAATACGTGGCGCACCGCGGCTTCTCCCACGTCGGCCGCCAGTTTCCCGGCCCCGGCCCGCGCGTCGCCTGCCTGATGCAGGCCCTGGACGAGATCCGCCATGCCCAGACCCAGGTGCACTCGATCTCGAACTACAACAAGTACTACAACGGGATGCACGACTTCCACCACGCCCATGACCGCGTGTGGTTCCTGTCGGTGCCCAAGAGCTTCTTCGACGACGCCATCACCGCCGGCCCGTTCGAGTTCATGGTGTCGATCGGCTTCTCGTTCGAGTACGTGCTGACCAACCTGCTGTTCGTGCCCTTCGTTTCGGGCGCGGCCTACAACGGCGACATGGGGACCATGACCTTCGGCTTCTCGGCCCAGTCGGACGAAGCCCGTCACATGACCCTCGGCCTGGAAGTCATCAAGTTCATCCTCCAGCAGGACCCGGCCAACGTGCCCATCGTCCAGCGCTGGATCGACAAGTGGACCTGGCGCGGCTACCGCGTGCTGACCCTCGTCGCGATGATGATGGACTACATGCTGCCGAAGCGCACCATGAGCTGGAAGGAAGCCTGGGAGGTCTACTTCGAGGAGAACGGCGGCGCGCTGTTCAAGGATCTGGCCCGCTACGGCATCAAGATGCCGGACTGCGCCGCCCAGATCGCCCTGGAGAAGGATCACCTCTCGCACCAGGCCTGGAGCACCTTCTACAACTACGCCGCCGCATCCAACTTCCACACCTGGATGCCGGACGAGGAAGAGATGGCGTGGCTGTCCTCCAAGTACCCCAACAGCTACGACAAGTACTACCGGCCGCGCATGGAGTTCTGGCGCGAAGAGGCCGCCAAGGGCAACCGTTTCTACAACAAGACGCTGCCCATGCTGTGCCAGACCTGTCAGATCCCGATGATCTTCACCGAGCCGGGCGACCCGACCAAGATCTGCTACCGCGAAGTGGACTACAAGGGCGACAAGTACCACTTCTGCTCGGACCACTGCAAAAAGATCTTCGAGGACGAGCCCGAGAAGTACGTCCAGGCCTGGCTGCCGGTGCACCAGATCTACCAGGGCAACTGCTTCCCGGAAGGCACGGACCCGACCGTGGAAGGCTTCGATCCGCTGGCTGCCGTGCTGAAGTACTACAACCTGGAATTCGGCCGCGACAACCTCGACTTCGACATCTCGGAAGACAAGAAGAACTTCGCCGAATGGCGTGGCCAGGCGACCAAGAACGTCTGATGCCGGACGCCGCGGGCACCGCCTGCCCGCGGCCGTCAAACCAATACGAACTGGAGACACGACATGGCTGTTGCTGCCGTTAAAACCTACGAGTTCCCGCCCGCCGATTCCGTGGACAAGTTCCACGGCGCCCAACTGCTGTACATCGGCTGGGAAGACCACCTGCTGTTCTGCGCGCCCTTTGCCTTTCCGTTCCCGCCGACGATGCGCTTCGGCGACATCCTCGCCGGCGTGCTGCCTGGCGTCTTCGGCTATCACCCGGACTTCGCCAAGATCGACTGGGCCAAGGCCGAGTGGTTCAAGTCCGGCCAGCCCTGGCAGCCGGACGCCGACAAGTCGCTGGCCGAGAACGGTCTCAAGCACAAGGACGTGATCCGCTTCCGCACCCCGGGCCTCACCGGCATCAAGGGTTCGTGCAGCTGATGCATTAAGCGCGGCGGCGATCCGCCCTGCGGGTTGCCGCCCTTTCGCCCGACCGAGAACAGACAAGAATCATGAGTTACGAACTGACCATTGAACCGATCGGCCAGACGATCGAGGTCGAGGAAGGGCAGACCATCCTCGACGCAGCCCTGCGTGCGGGCATCTGGCTGCCCCATGCCTGCTGCCACGGCCTGTGCGCCACCTGCAAGGTGCAGGTGACCGACGGCGAGGTGGACCACGGCGAAGCCTCCACCTTTGCGCTGATGGATTTCGAGCGCGACGAGGGCAAGACCCTGGCCTGCTGCGCCCGCCTCGAGAGCGACGTGACCATCGAAGCCGAGATCGAGGAAGACCCGGACGCCGAGTCGATCCCGGTGCGCGACTTCCCCGGCACGGTGAGCCGCATCGAGACGCTCACTCCGACCATCAAGGGCATCTTCATCGAGCTGGACGAGGCCATCCATTTCCAGGCCGGCCAGTATGTGAACGTGGACATCCCGAGCCTCGGCGTGAGCCGCGCGTTCTCGCTCGCCAACGCGCCCTCCACCGGTCGCGAGATCGAGCTGAACATCCGCATCGTGCCCGGCGGGGCAGGGACGACTTACCTGCATCAGCAACTGAAGGCGGGAGACCGGATCAAGATCTCCGGACCCTACGGACGCTTCTTCGTGCGCAAGTCGGCGGCCTCGGCGTCGATCTTCATGGCGGGCGGCTCAGGCCTGTCGAGCCCGCGCAGCATGATCCTCGATCTGCTGGAGGAGGGCTCGATGCTGCCGATCACCCTGGTGTATGGCCAGCGTACCCGTGAGGAGCTCTACTACCACGACGAGTTCCTCGCCCTGGCCGAGAAGCACCCCAACTTCACCTATGTGCCGGCGCTCTCCGACGAGCCGGCAGACAGTGACTGGACGGGCTTCCGCGGCTACGTGCACGAGGCGGCCAAGGCTCACTTCGACAACGACTTCCGCGACCACAAGGCCTACCTGTGTGGCCCCCCGATCATGATCGACGCGTGCATCACCACCCTGATGCAGGGCCGCCTGTTCGAGAACGACATCTACACCGAGAAGTTCTTCTCGGCGGCAGACGCGCAGCAGGTCCGTAGCCCGCTCTTCAAGCGGGTTTGAGCTTAATCAAGAAATATCGAGAAAGTGCAAAAGTCTCGCAAATTCGTCGGTATTCTCTTGAATGCAGTCTTAACGTAGTCCCGCGTAGTTTCAATTACACATCGCACCGATCCGGGCCATCAGAACCGGACGGGCACAATCTGGAGGAGAGCTTCATGGCAATGACTGGTGTTATTCGTCCCGGACACATTTCCCTGCGCGTGCTGGATCTGGAAGAGGGGATCAACTTCTACAAGAACACGCTCGGCCTGGTCGAAACCGGCCGCGACAGCCAGGGGCGTGTTTACTTCAAGGCCTGGGACGAGCGCGATCACAACAGCGTCCTGATCCGCGAAGCCGCCGAAGCCGGCGTCGATTTCTTCGCCTTCAAGGTTGCCGACAAGGCCACCCTCGAAAAGCTGGACGGCGACCTGAAGGCCTACGGCCTCACCACCGAACGCATTCCCGCCGGCGAAATGCTGGAAACCGGCGAGCGCGTCCGCTTCAAGCTGCCCTCCGGCCACTTCATCGAGCTGTACGCCGAGAAGACCGACGTCGGCAACGGCCAGCCCTACGTCAATCCGGCCCCGTGGACCAAGGAAGCCGAGAACGGCATCGCCCCGAGCCGCATGGACCACTGCCTGCTGTACGGCCCGGACATCGAGAAGGTCCAGGAAATCTTCGAGAAGGTGCTGGGCTTCTTCCTGGTCGAGCACGTGGTGATGGAAGACGGCAAGACCGATCTGGCGATCTGGCTGTCCTGCTCGATCAAGGCCCACGACATCGCCTTCGTGCGTCACCCGGAGCCGGGCAAGCTGCACCACGTGGCCTTCAAGCTCGACAGCTGGGAGCGCGTGCTGCGCGCCGCCGACCTCATGTCGATGAACAAGATCTCCATCGACATCGGCCCCACGCGTCACGGCATCACCCGCGGCACCACGATCTACGCGTTCGACCCGTCCGGCAACCGCTTCGAGACCTTCTGTGGCGGCTACGATTCCTACCCCGACTACAAGCCGGTCAAGTGGACCTGGGACGAAGTCGGCGCGGGCATCTTCTACCACGACCGCAAGCTCAACGAGCGCTTCCTGACCGTCGTTTCCTGATCGGTGACAGCAAAACAGAACGGCGGGATTTCCCGCCGTTTTGTTGCCCCCGAGAGGGCGGTCTGGAACCCACAGATCTGATCAGCTGAGCAGATCGGCCGGCAGCTTGCGGACGGCTTCGAGGGTGCGCAGGACGTGTTCGGTGAGGATTCGCGCCGCTTCCTTCGAGTTGCGGGCGAGGGCGGCATCGACGATGGCCTGGTGCTCGGCATGCACATCGCGGGAGATCGGCTGGCGGAACAGCGACAGACGCCGGTAGCGCTCCGACTGAAGGTACAGGATGTTCTGGAAGTGGCGCAGCCAGCGGGACGTGGAAGCGGAGATCAGCACCTCATGGAAAGCCCGGTTACGCAGCTCCCATTCTTCCCGCGAGGCGTTGGTGCCATCAACCAGCTTTTCTTCGGCCCGGGACAGCATGTGGAAGGACGCCACCACATTGGCCTCCCAGGTGTCGTCGCCCAGTTCGATGGACTGCTGCAGCGCCACGGTTTCGAGCAGCACGCGGGTGCGGGTGATGTCCTCGAAGTCGTCGAGGGAGATCGGTGCGACACGGAAGCCGCGCTGCCCCTGGGCCACCACCAGCGCGTCGGTGACCAGCAGTTGCAGGGCCTCGCGCAGGGTACCGGCGCCGACGGCGTACTGATCCTTGAGGTGCTCGACGCGCAGCTTCTCGCCGGGACGATGGACGCCTTCGATGATGTCGCGGCGCAACTGGCGGTAGGCCGCTTCGGCGAGGGTCTTCGGCTCGTCGGCCTGATGGCCGGACAAATCGGGGACGTTGGCGAGGTCGTTCATCGTGGTGGGTTCTCTGTTTCAGGGCGGGTCAGGACGCACACGCCATCGGTGGAATTTTAGCTGAAATCGTTTATCCCGGTGATAGTAAAAAATCTCGAGAAAACCATTGACGTTCGAAACGGAAGCCCATATTGTTCTCCCGTGCGCCTGTCCGCGCTGATGGCCCGCCGTTAGCCCTTTCCAACTCTTAATCCGGAATTCCCCATGAGCGATCAACCCGTTGCCGCCGTCGCAGTTCCCCAGTCCGTCATCTCCGCCGAAGCCGTGACCGTGGCGCTCGAGGCTGCGGTCGAGCACGCGGCCCGGATCGGCGTGAAGATCAATGTGGCCGTGGCCGATTCCGGTGGCAACCTGGCCGGCTTCCTGCGGATGCCCGGCGCCTTCATCCAGTCCATCGACATCGCCATCGACAAGGCCTACACCGCCGCCGGCTTCGGCTTTTCCACCAAGAAGTGGATGGATTTCATCGGCCACGACGACGGGATGAAGTTCGGCTTCTCGGCCCGCCCGCGCCTGGTGGTGTTTGGCGGCGGCCTGCCGATCCGCGTGAATGGCGAGCTGATCGGCGGCATCGGCGTCTCCGGCGCTTCCGAAGCCCAGGACGAGGAGTGCGCCCGCGCCGCCCTGGCTGCCATCGGCGCCACCGAATAATCAGACCGGACAGTTCACCCATCCGGCTACCGCAGCAGTCCCACCCCCACACCAACCGAGGCTTTATGGATCTTCAACTCGCAGGCAAGCGTGCCCTCATCACCGGCTCCACCTCTGGCATCGGCTTTGCCACCGCCCGGCTGCTGGCCGCCGAAGGCGCTGAAGTCGTCGTGAACGGCCGTGGCCGTGCCGGCGTTGCGGCTGCGGTCGAGCGCCTTCAGGCCGCTGTGCCCGGCGCCAAGGTGACCGGCATCGCCGCCGACATCTCGTCCGTCACCGGCTGTGAAACCCTGGTGGCCGCCTGTCCGGACGTGGACATCCTGGTCAACAACATGGGGATTTTCGATCCCAAGCCCTTCGAAGAAATCGCCGATGAAGAGTGGTTCAACTTCTTCGAAACCAACGTGATGAGCGGCGTGCGCCTCACCCGCAGCTACCTGCCGGCCATGAAGGCCCGCAACTGGGGCCGCGTGGTGTTCATCTCGAGCGAATCCGGCGTCTGCCCGCCGGCCGAGATGGTGCATTACGGCATGACCAAGGCCGCTCAGCTTTCCGTCGCCCGGGGCCTTGCCGAAACCTGCGCCGGCTCCGGCGTCACCGTCAATTCCGTACTCCCCGGCCCGACCCGTACAGAAGGTGTCGCGACGTTCTTCGGTCGTCTGGCCGAAGAACAGGGCGTCACGGTGGAGGAGGCCGAACGGGCCTTCTTCGCCAATGCCCGGCCGACCTCGATCATCAAGCGCCTCATCGACCCCGCCGAGGTCGCCGCCATGGTCGCCTATGTCTGCAGTCCGCTGTCCTCCGCAACCCAGGGTGCGGCCCTCCGGGTCGAGGGTGGCGTAGTCCGCAGCATGGTTTAACCCCAGCGTCTCAACAGGAACAACACAACGATGACTAAGAAGATCAAGTGCGCCCTGATCGGTCCCGGCAACATCGGCACCGACCTGCTGGCCAAGCTGCAGCGCAGCCCCGTCCTCGAGCCGGTCTGGATGGTCGGCATCGATCCTGAATCCGACGGCCTCAAGCGGGCCCGCGAGATGGGCATCAAGACCACCGCCGACGGCGTGGATGGCCTGCTGCCCCACATCAAGGCCGACGGCGTGCAGATCGCCTTCGACGCCACCAGCGCCTACGTGCACGCCGAAAACAGCCGCAAGCTCAACGAGCTGGGCGTGCTGATGATCGACCTCACCCCGGCCGCCATCGGCCCCTACTGCGTGCCGCCGGTCAATCTGCTCGAGCACGTGGGCAAGGGCGAGATGAACGTGAACATGGTCACCTGTGGTGGCCAGGCCACTATCCCGATGGTCGCCGCGGTCTCCCGCGTCCAGAAGGTTGTGTACGGCGAGATCGTCGCCACCGTGTCGTCCAAGTCGGCCGGCCCCGGTACCCGCAAGAACATCGACGAATTCACCCGCACCACCGCGGGCGCCGTCGAGCGTGTGGGCGGCGCCGAAAAGGGCAAGGCGATCATCATCATCAACCCGGCCGAACCCCCACTGATGATGCGCGACACCGTGCACTGCCTGGTCGAAGGCGAGCCGAAGCAGGACGAGATCCGCGAATCCATCGCCGCGATGATCAAGGAAGTCCAGAAGTACGTGCCCGGCTACCGCCTGGTCAATGGGCCGGTGTTCGACGGCAACCGCGTGTCGGTCTTCCTGGAAGTCGAAGGCCTGGGCGACTACCTGCCCAAGTACGCCGGCAACCTGGACATCATGACCGCCGCCGCCGCCCGCACCGCCGAGATGTTTGCCGAAGAGATGATCGCCGGCCGTCTGACCCTGAAACCCGTCTGATCACCCCACGCCCCGAAGGTCGGATCTTTTCCGACGCGGCGCGACGAACCGACGTGAGTTGTCGGACTGAAGTCCGACCTACAAGAGAACACAGGAGAACCCGATGGATCTCAAAGGCAAGAAAATCACCCTCCACGACATGACCCTGCGCGACGGGATGCACCCCAAGCGCCACCTCATGTCCCTCGAGCAGATGAAGTCGATCGCCACCGGCCTCGACGAAGCGGGCATTCCGCTGATCGAAGTCACCCACGGCGACGGCCTGGGCGGCAGCTCGGTGAACTACGGCTTCCCGGCCCACACGGACGAGGAATACCTCTCCACCGTGATCCCGCTGATGAAGCAGGCCAAGGTCTCGGCGCTGCTGCTGCCCGGCATCGGCACCGTCGATCACCTGAAGATGGCCCGCGAGCTGGGCGTGAACACCATCCGCGTGGCCACCCACTGCACCGAGGCCGATGTGTCCGAACAGCACATCACCATGGCCCGCAAGCTGGAGATGGACACCGTCGGTTTCCTGATGATGAGCCACATGAACAGCCCCGAAGGGCTGGTCAAGCAGGCCAAGCTGATGGAAGGCTACGGCGCCAACTGCATCTACGTCACCGACTCCGCCGGCCACCTGCTGCCCGACGGCGTGAAGGCCCGCCTCTCGGCCGTGCGTGACGCGCTGAAGCCCGAGACCGAGCTGGGCTTCCACGGCCACCACAACCTCGCCATGGGCGTCGCCAACTCCATCGCCGCCATCGAAGTGGGCGCCACCCGCATCGACGCGGCCGCCGCAGGCCTGGGTGCCGGCGCCGGCAACACCCCGATGGAAGTGCTCGTCGCGGTGTGCGACCTGATGGGCATCGACACCGGCGTGAATGTCGCCAAGATCACCGACGTGGCCGAAGACCTGGTCATCCCGATCATGGACTTCCCGATCCGCATCGACCGCGACGCGCTGACCCTCGGCTACGCCGGGGTGTATGGCTCCTTCCTGCTGTTCGCCAAGCGCGCCAGCGCCAAGTACGGCATCCCGGCTCGCGACATCCTCGTCGAGCTGGGCCGCCGCGGCATGGTGGGCGGCCAGGAAGACATGATCGAGGACACCGCCATCACCATGGCCAAGGCCCGCGGTCTGGCCGTCTGAGGCCTGTTCCAGCACTGGCGGGGCGCTCCGGCGCCCCGCACCATCGCAACAGCCACGGAGAACACCATGCCGTTTGCGCAGGTTCATCTTGTCGAAGGTCATTCCGCCGAACAGAAGCGCGCAGTCATCACGAAGGTGACCCAGGCCCTTCAGGACGCCGTCGGCGCGCCGCGGCCCAACATCCGCGTGTGGATCCACGAGCTGCCCAAGTGCGACTTCGGCATCGGCGGCGAAAGCGTCGAGGCGCTTGAAGACACCGCGCTGCCCTTTGCCCAACTCTTCCTGATCGAAGGGCGCAGCGAAGAGCAGAAGCGGGCGGTCATCGAAAACGTGACCCAGGCGCTCGAAGAAGCCGTCGGTGCAGCACGTCAGGTGATCCGCGTATGGATCCAGGAAGTACCCAAGACCAACTGGGGCATCGCCGGCAAGACCGCCAAGGATCTTGGCCGCTGAACCCGGTTCCGCATCAAACCGCTCCCTTCTTGCCGGGAGCGGCGCAGTACCGCAGTAGAAAAAATCATCCAATAACCACAAGGAGGAGAAACATGAAGAAGTCACTCATCGCAGCACTCGTCGGCGGCCTGCTCATGGCCGGTGGCGTCGCCCAGGCCAAGGAAGGCGGCGACCAGTACCCGAACGGTGCCGAAAACTGGTACGCCGGCGCGCTGCCGCCGCCGGGCACTTATTTCATCAACTACTTCGGCTACTACGGCGGCACGCTGAAGGACGGCGGCGGCGACACCGTCAAGCATCCGGCCACCAACAACAAGGAAGCCCGCGTCAATGCGGTGTTCGACGCCCTGCGTGTGGTGCACGTCACCAACACCCAGGTGCTCGGTGGCAACTGGGCCATGCACGCGATCCTGCCGATCGTGAACCAGAGCATCGGCAACCTGCCGGGCACGGTGGGTTCGGCCAGCAAGTTCGGCATCGGCGACATCACCATCGACCCGTTCGTGATCACCTGGCACCACAGCCCCGAGCTGCACACCGCTTTCGGCCTGGACATCAATCTGCCCACCGGCGCCTACGACAAGAACGACCCGCGCACCAGCATCGGCGCCAACTACTACAGCTTCGAGCCGCTCTACGCCGTGACCTGGCTGCCGAAGGGCGGCTGGGAAGTCTCCGCCAAGCTGATGTACAACACCAAGACCAAGAACACCGATTCGGTCTTCCTGGGCCAGCCCGGCAAGTACCAGTCCGGCGACGAGTTCCACATGGATTACCTCGTCGGCAAGCACGTGGGCGAGTGGGCTTTCGGCATCAGCGGCTATTACCTCAAGCAGCTGAGCAACGACAAGTTCAACGGCACCACCGTGCCGGAGATCCCCGGCATCATCTCCGCCGGCCGCAAGGGCCAGGTCTTCGCCTTCGGTCCCAGCGTGAAGTACACGACCAAGACCGGCACCATGTTCATCGGCCAGTGGCAGCATGAAACCATGGTCGAGAACCGCTTCCAGGGCGACAAGCTGTGGTTCAAGCTGATCACCCCGCTGTGATCACGGCCTGAAGGAATCCCGGAAGGGCAGGGGGCTGCGCTTCCGGGCGTGCAGTGCGAAAAATTGAAAGCCAGTCGGTGCAAACCGGCTGGCTTTTTTTGTGCTGCTTTTTGAGACGCTGTTTGTGCTGGCGGCGCGCCGCAGACCCGCGCAGAATCACGCTCCGTGAGCGCCCGGCGGCCTGCGCCAAGAACATGAGGAGACCTGTTTCATGCTGAACCTTCAAGACCCGACCCTGCTGCGTCAGGCCTGCTACATCGACGGTGCCTGGGCGGCGGCCGACAGTGGCGAGACCATCGCCGTGACCAACCCGGCCACTGGCGAGACCATCGCCAGCGTGCCCCGCTGTGGTGCTGCCGAAACCGAGCGCGCCATCGCCGCCGCCGACCAGGCCCTCAAGACCTGGCGCAACACCACCGCTGCCGAACGCAGCCGCATCCTGCGCCGCTGGTTCGATCTGCTCATGAGCAATCAGGATGACCTGGGCCGGCTGATGACCGCCGAGCAGGGCAAGCCGCTTGCCGAGGCCAAGGGCGAGATCGCCTACGCCGCGGCTTACGTGGAATGGTTTGCCGAGGAGGCCAAACGCGCCTACGGCGAGGTCATTCCGTCGCCCTTCAAGGATCGGCAGATCGTCGTGACCAAGGAACCCGTTGGCGTGTGTGCGGCGATCACCCCGTGGAATTTCCCGTCGGCGATGATCACCCGCAAGGTGGCCCCTGCCCTGGCGGCGGGCTGCACCATCGTCCTCAAGCCCGCCGAGCAGACGCCCCTGTCGGCCCTGGCCCTGGCCGAGCTGGCCGAACGGGCTGGCGTGCCGAAGGGCGTGTTCAGCGTTGTTACGGGCAAGGCCAGCGCCATCGGCGGCGTGATGACCGCCAGCCCCATCGTGCGCAAGCTCACCTTCACCGGCTCCACGCCGGTGGGCAAGCTGCTGATGGCCCAGTGCGCCGGCACCATCAAGAAGCTGTCGCTGGAACTGGGCGGCAACGCGCCTTTCATCGTCTTCGACGACGCCGACGTGGACGCCGCGGTGGCCGGCGCCATCGCCTCCAAGTACCGCAACGCCGGTCAGACCTGCGTGTGTTCCAACCGCTTCCTGGTGCAGGACGGCATCTACGACACCTTCGCCGCGAAGCTGGCCGAGGCCGTCGCCGGCCTCAAGGTGGGCAACGGGCTGGAGGAGGGCGTCACCCAGGGCCCGCTGATCGACGACGCGGCCATCGCCAAGGTCGAGGCGCTCGTCGCCGACGCGCTGGGCAAGGGCGCCCGGGCTGTGTCCGGCGGGCGTCGCCATGCCCTCGGCCGCACCTGGTACGAGCCCACCGTGCTGGCCGACGTGACCCCGGCGATGGCGGTGGCGAAGGAGGAGATCTTCGGCCCGGTGGCGCCGCTGTTCCGCTTCACGACCGAGGACGAAGCGATCCACATGGCCAACGACACCGAGTTCGGCCTGGCGGCGTATTTCTACTCGAAGGACCACGCCCGGGTGTGGCGCGTGTCGCGCCAGCTGGAGTACGGCATGGTGGGCATCAACACCGGGCTGATCTCCACCGAAGTGGCGCCCTTTGGCGGCGTGAAGCTCTCGGGCATCGGCCGGGAAGGCTCCAGCCACGGCCTCGACGAGTACATGGAAACCAAGTACCTCGCCCTGGGCGGGCTGTAAGCGCACGACGCTTCGAGCCCGAAGTTTGCCCAGGCCGGCGAACGTGGGCCTGCCCTGCGGCTGGCGTGCTGGCCTACGATGCGGACAGGGCCGCCCGCAATGCGCTGCCGAGCAGGGACGACGGAAAAAAGTCATCCGGATCAGGGAACAAGCGCTGATCGCGCCGGTCAATCGGATGCAAGGCAGGACGGCGGCGAGCGGGGTCAGACCCGTCTCGTCGCCGTCGGCTTTTGGGCCCGCTGTTCCCGGCGCTTTTCCGCTACCCTGCGGCAAGCCCGGCCGCGACCGAGCCGGCCAGCAACATTCATCGACGACTTCATGACCTCCACCCCGACGCCCCAGGCCCCGCCCGGACGCCGCTGGCCCGCATCCATGCGGTCCCTGGCCCAGCGTAATTTCCGGCTCTACTTTCTCGGTCAGGCGATCTCGATCCTCGGCTCGTGGATCCAGCAGGTGTCGCTGTCGTGGCTGGCCTATCGGATCACCGGTTCGGCGGCGCTGCTGGGCGTGACGGCCTTCTGCGCGCTGATCCCGCAGCTCGTCGTCGGCCCCCTGGCCGGGGCGTGGATCGACAAGCAGGACAAGCGCCGCTGGTTGATTGGGGTGCAGTCGCTGCTGGCGCTGCAGGCCTTCGTGCTGGCCACGCTCACGGCGCTCGACATGATCGGTCCGGCGCTCATCATCCTGATGTCCCTCCTGCTCGGGCTGCTCAACAGCTTCGACACGCCGCTGCGCCAGTCGCTGATCGGCAGCTTCGTCGGCCAGCGGGAGCATCTGCCCAACGCGCTGGCGCTCAACGCGATGCTGTTCAACGCCGGACGCTTCGTCGGGCCGCCGCTGGCCGGGCTGTTGCTGGGGCTCACGTCCGAGGCGGCGTGTTTTGCGATCAACGGCTTCTCCTTTTTGGCGCTGATCGTCGGGCTCACACTGATCGAAGGCATCGAGCCGCCGCGGGCCAAGGGTTCGATGGGCCAGGTGTTCCGCGAAGGGGTCACCTACGCCTGGCACACCTGGCAGATGCGGATGCTGATCGTCACCCTGATCGCCCTCAACCTCACCGCCTCGGCCTACGCGGTGCTGCTGCCGGTGTTCGCCCGGGACGTATTTGCGGGTGGCGCGACGACCCTCGGCTGGCTGTGGGGCGCGGCGGGCTGCGGGGCGTTCGCGTCGACCATCGTGCTCGCCAACCACCGGCAGCTGCATGCGGTGATGCGGGCCGTGGTGGCCGGCGTCATCATCAGCGCGGTGTCGCTGATCGCCTTCTCGCTGGCCGGCTCGCTGCCCTTGGCGCTGGCGGCAATGGCCGGGCTGGGCTTCGGGATCTCGGTGTGCAACGTGGGCATCAACATGCTGATGCAGGGCATGGCGCCGGAAAAACTGCGGGGCAGGGTGGTGTCGTTCTTCACTTCGGCGCGCTTCGGTTTCGACGCCCTGGGCGGCCTGCTGGCCGGCTTCATCGCCGGGGCGATCGGCGCCGGCCACACCCTGCTGTGGGAGGGCGTGGTGCTGGCGGCCTTCGTCGTCTTTCTGCTCAGCCGAAGCCGGCGGCTCGTCAACCTGGCATCGGAAAGCCCGGCAGGCTGATCCGAACACATGTTCTTCACCTTGGGCCGGTATACTTGCAGGCTCATGAATTTTGGAGCCACCCATGCGCTACGGAGAGTTTGACACCGCTTCCCTCATGTACATCACCAACCGCCCCGATCTCGTGTTCGAGCGCGGCGAAGGGGCGTGGCTGTACGACCACAACGGCAAGCGCTACCTCGATTTCATCCAGGGCTGGGCGGTCAACTGCCTCGGCCACTGTCCCGCCGAGATCACCGACGCGCTGGTGAAGCAGGCGAAGACCCTGCTCAACCCCAGCCCGGCCTTCTACAACGGCCCGATGGTCGAGCTCGCGGGCCTGCTCACCGCCAACTCGGTGTTCGACCGCGTGTTCTTCGCCAACACCGGCGCCGAAGCCAACGAAGGCGCGATCAAGCTGGCCCGCAAGTGGGGCAAGCTGCACCGTAACGGCGCCTACGAGATCATCACCTTCGACCACTCCTTCCATGGCCGTACGCTCGCCACCATGTCCGCCTCGGGCAAGGCCGGCTGGGACGTGATGTACGCGCCGCAGGTGCCCGGCTTCCCGAAGGCCGACCTCAACGACATCGCCTCCGTCGAGGCCCTCATCACCGACAAGACCGTCGCCGTGATGCTGGAGCCGGTGCAGGGCGAAGGCGGCGTGATCCCCGCGTCGCCCGAGTTCATGCAGGCCCTGCGCAAGCTCACCCGCGAGCGCGGCATCCTGCTGATCGTCGACGAAGTGCAGGCCGGCATGGGCCGTACCGGCACCCTGTTCGCCTATCAGCAGTCCGGCATCGAGCCAGACATCATGACCCTCGGCAAGGGCATCGGCGGCGGCGTGCCGCTGGCTGCGCTGCTGGCCACCGAGTCCGTCGCCTGCTTCGAGCCGGGCGAGCAGGGCGGCACCTACAACGGCAACCCGTTGATGGCGGCGGTGGGCGTGGCGGTGCTGCGCAAGCTGCTGTCGGAAGGCTTCATGGAATCGGTGCGGGCCCGCGGCGAGTACCTCAAGCAGCGCCTGCTCGAGCTCTCGGAAAAGCACGGCCTGAAGGGCGAGCGGGGCTGTGGCCTGCTGCGCGCGCTGATCCTCGACGACGACCGCGGCCCGGCCATCGTCAAGGCGGCGCTGGAGATGGACCCTCAGGGCCTGCTGCTCAACGCCCCGCGTCCCAACCTGCTGCGCTTCATGCCGGCCCTGAACGTAAGCGAAGGCGAGATCGACCAGATGATCGAAGCCCTCGACGTGCTGCTGAAGAAGTAAGCCCGCATTGGCCGGTTTTCCGGCCATGTACAAAAATGGCGCCGCAATCCGGCGCCATTTTTACGTCTAGGTGGTGAGCGCGATGACGTCCTGGGTGATCAGCTCGCCCATGACGCCGGCCGGAACCGGCCGAGAGAAATGGAAGCCCTGGCCGACGCGGCATCCGAGCTCGTTGAGGATCGCGCACTGCTCGGCCGATTCGATGCCTTCGGCGATGGTGAGCAGCGACATGTCGCGGGCGATGCTGATGATGGCGCGGATCAACGTGATGTCGTCCGGGTTGCGGTGCAGCTCGGATACGAAGGAGCGGTCGATCTTCAGCACGTCGAAGCGGAAGTTACGCAGGTAAGAGAGGCTCGCGTAGCCGGTGCCGAAGTCGTCGAGGGACAGCATGATGCCCAGTTCGACGAGGCCTTCGAGGGTGTGCCGGATGCGCTCGTCCTGATCCAGCAGCACGCTTTCGGTGACCTCGATCTCCAGCCGCGCGTTGCTCAGCCCGTGGCGGGCGAGGGTGTCGCGCACGTAGTCGACGAAATCCGGCTGGCGCAGCTGAGGCACCGCGACGTTCACCGCCAGCCGGATCGGTGCGGTGCCCTGGGCGTCCCATTCGGCCAGCTGGCGGCAGGCTTCGTCGAGCACCCAGGCGCCGATCGGGACGATGAGGCCGGTGTCCTCGGCGATGGGGATGAAGCGGTCCGGCGGGATCAGCGCCTCGCCCTGGGGCTGCCAGCGCAGCAGCACCTCGCAGCCGACAATGCGCATCGAGGCCAGATCGACCTGGGGTTGGTAATGCAGCACCAGCTCTTTGCGGGCGAGGGCGTGGCGCAGGCCGTTTTCGATATGCAGGCGGTTGGTGGCCCACTGGTTGAAGTCGGCGGTGAAGAACTGGAAGTTGTTCCGGCCCACATCCTTGGCGTGGTACATCGCCGCGTCGGCGTTCTTGATGAGGGTCTCGGCGTCGGTGCCGTTATCGGGGAAGAGCGACACGCCAATGCTCGGGGTGATGTGGAAATCCTGGTTGCGCACCAGATACGGCTCGCCCAGCGCCTCGCAGATCTTGCGGATCACCGGCAGGGCGTTGGCCGGCTGGTCAAGGGCCGGGAGTACCACCGCAAACTCGTCGCCCCCCATGCGGCTGACGGTGTCGCTCTGGCGCACCAGGCGGCGCAGGCGGGCCGCGACTTCCTGCAGGATCTCGTCGCCGGTGGCGTGGCCGAGGGAGTCATTCACCGTCTTGAAGCGGTCCATGTCGATCACCAGCACCGCGACGCGCTTCTTCTCGCGCTCGGCGATGGCGATGGCCTGGGTCAGGCGGTCGTTCAGCAGGGCGCGGTTGGGCAGGCGGGTGAGGAGATCGAACTCCACCAGCTGACGGATGCGGTCTTCGGCTTCCTTGCGCTCGGATACGTCGAGGAAGGTGCCGATGTAGTGCAGCACCTCGCCCTTGCCGTTGCGCACCGTGGAGATGGTGAGCTGCTCGGGAAACACCGTGCCGTCGCGCTTGCGGTTCCAGATCTCGCCGCTCCAGGTGCCGGTGGCGCGGATCGTCTTCCACATCGCCCGATAGAAAGCCTTGTCGTGGCGGCTGGAGGCGAGCAGGGTGGGGCGCTGGCCGATGACTTCGTCTGCAGCGAATCCGGTGATCTCGCAGAATGACGGATTGACGGCGAGGATGCGGGTGTCGGGGTCGGTGATGATGATGCCTTCCCGGCTGGTCTCGAAGACCCGGGCCGAAAGATGCAGGGCCTCGGCCTGGCGTTCGAGGGTCTGGGCGTGGGCGTCGATCCGCTGGGTGTAGGCGCGTAGCTGCCGGCTGATCCAGCGCGAGAAGAAGTAGGACGCGATGATCGCCAGTAGCAGCGCCAGGCCTGCCGCCAGCGCCACGAAGGGCAGACGGCTCGACACCGATTCGATGATCGCCTGACGCTCGGCCGCGATCGCGGGCTCCATCTCCTGCTCGAACAGGGACGCCACCACCACGATGTTCCAGGGTCGGTAGACCGTGACGAGGGAGGTGCGGTTGCCGATCTCGCCAAGACTGCTTTCCTTGCCAGGATCGACCCGGCTCCAGGGGTATTCAGCCACTCCGCCGCCCTTTGCGCCCAGGGCGATGAGTTCGCCGCGGATGCGCTTCATCTCGTCGGTGCCGACGCTGGTGTAATGCTTTCCTTCGTGTTCGGGCCATTGGGTCTGCAGCAGGATCTTCCCGTCGAGCCCGAACACGGCAAAGTGGCCGGTGTCGCCGAACTTCCAGGCCCGCAGGCGCTCCAGGCCTTCCCGAAGGCGCATGTCGTGCCAGCGCTGTAGGTAATCGCCGGTGCCGATGATCCAGTCGTAGGGCGCGAAGTGCGCCACGTAGGCGAGCTTGTCGGACATCGCCTTGGGTGATCCCGGCGAGTACCAGCGGTAGGACGAATAGCCCGAGCCATCGCCTTCCTTCACCGCGTTGATCAGACCACGCATGATGTAGTGACCGGTGTCGTCCTGGTTGTCCCACAGGGACGAGCCTTCCCGTTCCGGTGCAATCGGCAGGAGGACGCAGCGGCCCTCCATGTCGTCCACAAAGAAGTAGCCGCCGCCGTCGAAGAAACGCTGGGGCCGCAAGGCCTCGATGATCAGCCGCTTGACCTCGGCCTCGGGCCGCCGGCCGTGCTCCCGGTCGTAGATCGCCTGGGCGGTCTGCATGGCCATCGATACCCGCTCCTTGAGCGCGGCCTTGAGGGTGCTTTCAGTCAGGGATTGGGCGAAGTCGATGTATCCGATGGCCGCCGACATCTCGGTGGCGAGGCGCTCCTGCTTCTTGGTGGCGAAGCTGTCTTCGAGCCGTTTGAAGAAGCGCTGATGCTCGGTCATGCCGATGAGCAGGAAGCTCACGCCCAGGGCGAGCGCCATCACGACCACGACGATCAGCGTGCCTGCAAGGTGCAGACGGGGCAGATTTCGGTCGGTGACGCGGATTCTCATGAACACTCGGGGTTGGGGGGCATCAATTATTCTTTGATCGAGGAAGGGGCTACAGGCCCGATCTCGCAGCCTCTTTTAACGGCCGGAGTCGCCGGGGCTAAAGTGACGGGGTGTGGAATATTCATCATCCGGCATCATCTTCCGGCCGTCGGCGGCACTGCATGCGCCGCCCGAAAGGTGAGGGGTGGCGCGTGCTGTCGGGGCCTGAGGCCTTCATCACCAGCCCGGCCGCGTTCGACTTTTCCTGGTTTTCTTGTACCCGAATGAAGTTGTCGGTGAAAAACCGTTCCGACATGCCGTTATAGTCATCAAGACCCTCGTGATGGCTCTATCGCGTCGGCCGTATCACGCCAGCGGCAAGTCGGAGATGCCCCGCGCCCGGATCGACCCCGCGCTCCATGCCACTTGTGACGCAGCCGGGCAGGGCACGCCGTCCTGCAACCTGCAGCGAGTGCCCCACAGCTGGCCGGTTCTGGAATCCGGGTTGATTGCATCCCCCCAAACATTGCCTGGGAAGCCCCATGCCTCTCGCCAATCGCATCGAGCGCAGACGCCTCTTTCTGCCGATCATCGCCCTCATGGTGCTGCCCATCCTCCTTGTCTGGGGGGCGGTGGTTTACAAGGCCCAGACCGAAGAGGAGATGGTCATCAAGGCCGTCTATACCGAAAACCTCAACCTCGCCCGGGCCTTCGAGGAGCACACGATCCGGACGATCAAGAGCGTCGATCAGGCGGTGCTGTTCCTGAAGTTCCAGTACGAGCGCTACGGTGACAAGGTGAACATCGCCGAATACGTGCGCGAAGGGATGATCATCAGCAACATCTTCAACCAGCTGGGGGTGATCGACGAGAACGGCATCTACATCCTCAGCAATCTGCCCAACCACAAGCAGATGGATCTGTCTGACCGGGAGCACTTCCGGGTGCACAAGGAGAAGGACACCAACCAGCTCTTCATCAGCAAGCCGATCCTCGGCCGGGCCTCGGGCAAGTGGTCGATCCAGATGACCCGGCGCATCAACAAGCCGGACGGCAGTTTTGGCGGGGTGGTGGTGATTTCCGTCGACCCGTTCTACTTCTCCGATTTCTACCGGGGCGTGGATCTCGGTCCGGGGGGCGTGGTGTCCCTGGTGGGGCTCGACGGCATCACCCGCGCCCGTCGGGCCGGCGACAACATGACCGTCGGCCAGGATCTGTCCCAGAGCGCGCTGATCCGCCAGATTCGCGAGAAGCCGGTCGGCAGCCTCCGCACCACGAGCGTGTCCGATGGTTTCAACCGCCTCTACAGCTATCGGGCGCTCACCGAGTATCCGCTGATCGTCGCGGTCGGCGTCACCGAGGACAACGCGCTCAGCGAGTTCCGCTCGCGACGGTTCGGCTATCAGGTCTTCGCGTTCGCGACGACGCTGATCGTGCTGCTGTTCGGCGGCATCGCGATGCGCCTGCTGGACAGGCAGTACCGCATCACCGCCCAGTTCCGCGAAAGCCAGATCAAGGCCGAATCGGCCAACCGGATGAAGTCCGAGTTCCTGGCGTCCATGTCCCACGAGCTGCGCACCCCGCTCAACGGCATCATGGGCTACGCCGAGCTCCTGCGGGAGAGCACCACCGGCGAGAACCAGGAGTTCGCCGGCGTGATCCTCGACAGCAGCGAACACCTGCTCGATCTGGTGAACTCCATCCTCGATCTGGCCAAGATCGAATCCGGCAAGATGGAGCTGGTGATGCGCCCGGAGCCCCTGCGCACACTCATCGACAAGATCGTCCGCACCTACCAGCCGCCGGCCGCCAAGAAGGGCCTGGAACTGGCCGTGACGCTCGCCGACGATCTGCCGGCCAACTTCGTCTGCGATGCGACCCGGGTGGTGCAGGTGCTCAACAACCTGATCAGCAACGCGATCAAGTTCACCGATCACGGGCGTGTCGAGGTACGCGTCTCGCGGGTGGGCGACGAGCTGGAATTTGTCGTGGCCGACAGTGGCTGCGGCATCGCGCCGGACATGCTGTCCCACGTGTTCGAGCGCTTCAGCCAGGCCGACAATTTCCTGACCCGGCGCCATCAGGGCACCGGGCTGGGCCTTGCGCTGGTGAAGGAGCTCGTGGATCTGATGGGCGGCTCGGTGAACGTGCGCTCCGAGCTTGAAAAGGGCAGCGAGTTCATCGTCCGCCTGCCGCTGGACGCCTGAGCGCCAGCAAGAAAAACGGGGAGCAATCCGCCCCCCGTTTTTCCTGCGTTTTTTCGGCCGTCCGGCTTAGTCGCCGCGCAGGCCGTTGGATTGGGAGCGGCCCGGCGCGGGCTTGCCCTTCTTGGCGCGCTTGCCCAGCCACGGCTCCCAATCCTTCGGCGAGACAGCAAACTCCACCGCCTTGCCGCCGCGGGTGGCGGCCAGCAGGGTGAGGCCATTGGTGGCGACGCAGGTGGCCGCCAGAGTGTCGCCCTCGTCCAGCGCCATGATGATGACGCCGCGCCCGCCGCCGGAGAGCTCCTTCATCTGATCCAGCGGGAACACCAGCAGCTTGCCGCTGGACGACAGCGCCGCCAGATGCTGGTTGTCGGCACCGTCGAAGAGCACCGGGGCAAGCAGCTTGCCGCCCGCATCCACTGACACGAACTGCTTGCCGGCGCGCTTGGTGGCGGTCATGTCGCCAAGCTTGCACAGGAAGCCGTAGCCATCCACGCTCGCCAGCAACACCCGCTTGTCCGCCGGGCCGGCCAGCACGTGGGCGATCTTGGCGCCACTCGGCAGCTCGACGAACGACGCCAGCGGCGCCCCGTTGCCGCGCCCGTCGGGCAGCGTCGACACCGCCACAGTGAGCGCGCGGCCGCCGTCGGTGATGGCGATCAGCGAATCCACGCTGCGGCACTCGAAGGCCGAGCCCAGGCGGTCGCCGTCCTTGAAGGCCACGTTGGCCAGATCGACGCCGTGGCCGCTGCGGCAGCGCACCCAGCCCTTCTCGGAGACGATCACGGTGACGGGCTCGTCCACCACGGTCTGGGTGACACCGGCGCGGGCGGCTTCTTCGACCAGGGTGCGGCGGGCGTCGCCGAACTTGGCGGCGTCGGCCTTGATCTCCTTCACCACCAGCCGGCGCAGCTTGCCTTCGTCACCCAGCAGGGCCTCGAGTTCGGTCTTCTCGCCACGTAGCTCGGCCAGCTCGCGCTCGATCTTGATGCCTTCGAGGCGGGCCAGCTGGCGCAGGCGGATTTCCAGGATGTCCTCGGCCTGCCGGTCACTCAGGTCGAAGCGGGCGATCAGCGCCACCTTCGGGTCGTCCGACTCGCGGATGATGCGGATCACCTCGTCGATGTTCAGGAAGACGATGTGCCGGCCTTCCAGGATGTGGATGCGGTCGTTCACCTGGCCCAGACGGTGGGCGGTGCGCCGGCGCACGGTGCCGATGCGGAAGCGGCCCCACTCGTGGAGGATGTCGGCGAGGCTCTTCTGGGCCGGCCGGCCATCCAGGCCGATCATCACCAGGTTGATCGACGCCGAGGTTTCGAGGCTGGTGTGGGACAGCAGCAGGTTGGCAAACTCGGCCACGTCCTGGTTGCGGCTCTTGGGCTCGAACACCAGCCGCACCGGCGCGTCCTTGCCGGATTCGTCGCGCACCCGGTCGAGCGCGCCGAGCATCAGCGCCTTGAGCTGGGCCTGGTCCGGGTCGATGGATTTCTTGCCGGTCTTGGGCTGCGGGTTGGTCAGGGTCTCGATCTCGAACAGCACCTTCTGGGCCGAGACGCCTGGCGGCAGTTCGTTCACCACCAGCTGCCACTGGCCACGGGCCAGATCCTCGATCACCCAGCGGGCGCGCAGCTTGAGGCTGCCGCGGCCCGTTTCGTAGGCGGCGCGGATGTCGGCCGCCGGCGAGATGATCTGCCCGCCACCCGGGAAATCCGGCCCCTTGATGTGGGTCATCAGGTTGGCGACGGTGGCTTCCGGGCGCTCGATGGCGTGGATGGCGGCGTCGGCCACCTCGCGCAGGTTGTGGGAAGGAATCTCGGTGGCCATGCCCACCGCAATGCCTGAGGCGCCGTTGAGCAGCACGAAGGGCAGGCGGGCCGGCAGGAGCTGGGGCTCTTCAAAGGCGCCGTCGTAGTTGGGGCGGAAATCCACGGTGCCCCGGTCGATCTCGGAGAGCAGCAGCTCGGCGATGGGCGTGAGGCGGCATTCGGTGTAACGCATCGCCGCGGCCGAGTCGCCATCCCGCGAACCGAAGTTGCCCTGACCATCCACCAGCGGGTAGCGCAGCGAGAAATCCTGGGCCACCCGGACCATCGCGTCATAGACGCTGGAGTCGCCGTGGGGATGGTATTTACCGATCACGTCGCCGACCACCCGGGCCGACTTGACGTGCTTGGAGCCCGGCGCGAGGCGCATCTCGTTCATCGAGAATAGGATGCGGCGCTGCACCGGCTTGAGGCCGTCCTCGACCTGAGGCAGGGCACGGGATTTGACCACGCTCATCGCGTAGGCCAGATAGGCGCGCTCGGCGTAGAGGTCGAGGGGCAGGGCGTCGTCGCTGCCCAGCAGCGGGGTGACGGGCGGCGCGGGCGGCTCACCACCGCCGGCTGGGGCGTCGGGCAGGGCGTCGAAGAGATCCGGGGTGTCGTTCATGGTGCGGTGCTTGCGGCTGGCGGCACGGGGCCGCCTGGGTTGCTGGCGCCCGTCGGGCGCGACAAAGGCCGCAAAAATACCACAGGCACCGCCGATTCAAATCGCTGAAAAGCAGTCCGGACGCGCTTTTCGTGCGGGGGATCAGACGGGCACGGCAGCCGGCGACAGCGCGGCGGCCAGCGCCCCCACATCCAGCCAGCCCAGCGGGTAGCCGCCGGCGGGGGTTTCCACCTGCAATCCGTCGGTCTCCACCCGCGCCACGAAGATCGGATCACTGGCGATGGGGCACATGAACAGCTCCTTCTCGGGGCTGCGCCCGTCCCGCACCGCAAACATCGCCAGGGCCAGGGTGTGGGCTTCGATGGGCGTGAGGCGCACCTTCAGCGCGTCGCCGAGGCGCAGCACCAGCAGCCGGCCGAGGCCGCGGTGTGTCGTGTCCGTGACGCTGAACGGGGGATTGTCGGTTTTGTGACCGCTGACTGGCGTGCTCATACCGGCTCCCGGTGGGCGAGGAGGGCGGCCACCACCGACCCGCCGACGCCATCCTCGGGGTCGAGCTCCTCCAGCTTGGCGAGCGCCCGGGCGGAGGTGTCCTCATTGCCCCGGCGCAGCTCGATGAAGGCCAGGGCCTTCAGAAACTGCAGCAGGAAGCGCCCCGGAATCTCCGGCGCGGCAGCCCGCTGGGCGGGCGTCCAGCTTTGCCAGTCGAGGCTCATGGCGCACTGGGCCGCGGCCTGGGCGAGGCCGGCCGTGGCGGTGTCGAAGGCGGAATCGAAATCCCGCAGCTTGTTCTGCAGCTTGAACAGGCAGCGGTAGGACGGCAGCACGTCCGGCGCCACCTCGATGGCGGCGCGAAAGCACGCCCGGGCGCGGGCCGGGTCGCTGGCGTGGGCAGCGACGCCCTGTTGCAGCAGGGCATTGACGTGTTCGGGCAGGTCACCGAAGTCGACGAGATCTTCGGTGAGGCTTGTCTGGACCATGAAACTCTCCGGGGAATAGTGATTCCGGAGGGCTATAGCAAGTATGGGGCCAGCATGCCGGCCCCAAGGAGATCAGCGGCAGGCGAGGCGGAAGGCGGCGGTGATGGCGGCCTCGTCCAGGCGCCGCCCGATGACGACGATGGTGGTCTCGCGGGCCTCGTCGGCGGCCCAATCCCGCCCGTAATCAAAGCCGGTGATGCGATGCACGCCCTGAAAGACCAGCCGGCGATCCTCGCCCCGCACCGCCAGCACGCCCTTGTAGCGCAGCATGTCGTTGCCGTGCTTGAGGAGCAGATCCTCCACGAAACTGCCCATCAGCCCCACGTCCACCGCCCCGGCGTGGTGCAGCACCATCGACGCGATGTCGTCATCGTGGCGCACGAAGGCCCGGTGGCTGCCACCGCCGCGGGTGAGGCCGGCGGGGGTGGCGTCGGTCAGGAAGGCCGGAATCTGCTCCAGCACGTCGGAGAGCACGAAGGCATCCAGCGCGAACAACTCGGCCAGGTCCGCCTCGGCCACCGGCACCGGTGCCACCGGCGCCCGGGCGTTGATGCGGACGAGGCGCTCCTGCAGGGCGCCGAGGGCCTCGGCATCCACCCCGTCGGTCTTGGTGAGGAGCACCCGGTCGGCAAAGCCGATCTGCGCGGCGGCGACGCGGTTTTCGTTGAGCTGTCGCCCGGCGTGGATCGCGTCGACCACCGTGAGGATGCCGTCCAGCTCGTAGCGGTCGCGCACGCCTTCATCCACGAAGAAAGCCTGGGCCACCGGCGCCGGGTCGGCGAGGCCGGTGGTCTCCAGCACCAGGTGGTCGAAATCCAGCGCGCCCCGGTCGCGCCGGTCGGCCAGATCGGCCAGTGCCACCGACAGCTCGCCCCGCACGCTGCAGCAGATGCAACCGTCGGTGAGCTCCACCACCTCCACCGCCGGCGAACCGGCGATCAGCCCACCGTCGATGCCCACCGCGCCGAACTCGTTCTCGAGAACCGCCACGCGGCGGCTGGGCTGGGTGGCGAGGTAGCGGTTGAGCAGGGTCGTCTTGCCGGCGCCGAGGAAGCCAGTGAGGATCGTCGCGCGGATCGGCGGGCGGGGGAGGGCGAGGGGGTTGGTCATGGCTGCGGTACGCGGCAAACACGGAAACGGCCCGCAGCTTGCCACAGCCACGCGCGGGTGGGCGGATCAATTCCGCGATTGCCATGACGCAGGCTGCCGGGTGCGCTTTCACGTCGTCGGGCAGATGCCGTCACGGGGCGTTCACGTGCCCTTAATTCCGGGGAGATAGATTGGTCGGGACATATCACCCTTGCAAGCAGCGCTCTCCCACCTCGATCGGACCCTTCCCATGAAGATCAAAATCCTGATTCCCCTTCTTTCCCTCGCCTTTCTCCAGGCCTGCGGCGGCAGTGACGACGACAGCCAGCCGGCGTTCAAGACCCTCTCCGGTGGTGCGCCGCTGGTGATCGGCCACCGGGGGGCGTCGGGCAGCCTGCCGGAACACACGCTGGAATCCTACAAGGCGGCCATCGAGCAGGGCGCCGACTTCATCGAACCCGATCTGGTGCTGACCAAGGACGGCGTGATGATCGCCCGCCACGAGCCGATGCTCGATGGCACCACCGATGTGGCGACCAAGTTTCCGGCGTCGCGCATGAGCACCCGCAACGTGGATGGCGTGCCCACCACGGCTTACTTTGCCAGCGACTTCACCCTGGCCGAGATCCGCACCCTGCGGGCGGTGCAGGCCCGCGCCAACCGTTCGCAGGCGTACAACGGGCTGTTCGGCATCCCCACCCTCGACGAGGTGATCGCCCTCGCCAAGTCGGAAGGCGCCCGCCTGGGCCGCACGGTGGGCATCTACCCGGAGATCAAGCACTCCACCTTCCACGCCGACGAGGTGCGCTTTGGCGCCAACGTGTTCGAGGAAAAGCTGCTGACCACCCTGCACACCGCCTACGGCAACGTGGCAAGTGCGCCGGTGTTCATTCAGTCGTTCGAGGTGAGCAACCTGCAATACCTCAACACCAGGACCAACATCAAACTTGTGCAGCTGATCGACGCCGACGACGTGAAGGACGACGGCAGCATGTCGCTGGTGGCCCCGTACCACAAGCCCTACGACTTCGTGGTGAAGAACGACGCCCGCAGCTTTGCCGATCTGCTCACGTCCACCGGGCTCGACTTCGTGAAGACCTACGCCGATGCGGTGGGGCCGTGGAAACCCTATCTGGTGAAGACGGTGAACGACGGTGTGGAGCGCACCGGTGACGCCACCCTGACCATCAACGACCGCCGGGTGGACGGCAGCACCGGGGTGATCGAGCTGGCCCACCAGAAGGGCCTGCTGGTGCACACCTGGACCTTCCGTGACGATGCCAGCGGCTACGGCTTCGCCGACCCGAAGGCCGAGATGCAGTACTACATGCGTCTGGGCATCGACGGAGTGTTCACCGATTTCCCCGCCACCGGCGTGGCCGCGCTCAACGGCATCCGCTGACCGTCACTTGAGCTTGAAGTCGGGCGCGGAGGGCGCCCACCCGACGGCGGTGGCAGCGATGCCTCGCTCGTGGATCTGTCGCCCGACTTTGCCTGCCGGCGAGCCGACCTCGACTTCCCGGGAGGCGACCGAAGGGGCGCGCCGACCCGTCCCGAAGGTCGGGCCCGTCCTTCAACAACACCGCCCAGGCCGCCCATCTCCGCCGCCATACCGCGCCTCCTGACGCTCCCGGAAGAACGCCTCGTAGGTCATCACCGGCTGGTCGGGGTGGGTCAGGCGCATGTGCTGCACGTAGGTGTCGTAGTCCGGCACGCCCACCATCAGGCGGGCGGCCTGGCCGAGGTATTTGCCCATGCGGGCAAGATCGCCAAACATCTGCCGGATTCCCTCAGCTGCTGGCCGGCATCGGCTCGAACGGGGTTTCCACCGCCGTCGGCTTGCTGTTGCCCAGGGCACGGAAGCACGCGGGGATCGCGTAGGCCAGGATGCTCACCACCAGTAGCATGAACAGGCCAGCCAGCGCCGCATCCACGTAGTTGTTGGTGACGATCTGGTGCATCTGCTCCAGCGACTTGGCCGGGGCTAGGACTTCGCCGCGGGCGATGCCGGCTTCGTACTTGTGGGCGTTGGCCAGGAAGCCGATCTTCGGGTTGTCGTGGAAGACCTTCTGCCAGCCGGCGGTGAGGGTGCAGATCAGCAGCCACACGGTGGGCGCGGCGGTGACCCACGCAAAGCGCTGGCGCTTCATCTTGAACAGCACCACAGTGGCGAGGGTGAGCGCCACGCCGGCGAGCATCTGGTTGGCGATGCCGAACAGCGGCCACAGGGTGTTGATGCCGCCCAGCGGGTCGACCACGCCCTGGTACAGGAAGTAGCCCCACGCGGCCACGCACAGGGCGGTGGCGACGAGGCTGGCGAAGATGGAGTCCATCTTGCGCATCGACGGCACGAAGGTGCCCATCAGATCCTGCAGCATGAAACGCCCGGCACGGGTGCCGGCATCCACGGCGGTGAGGATGAACAGCGCCTCGAAGAGGATCGCGAAGTGGTACCAGAAGGCCATCATCGCCTTGCCACCGAGGGCGTTGGAGAGGATGTGGGCCATGCCGACGGCCAGCGTCGGGGCGCCGCCGGCGCGGGAGATGATGGTCTTCTCACCCACGTCCTGGGCGGTCTGGAGCAGCATCTCGGGGGTGACCACGAAGCCCCACTGGTTGATGACCTGGGCGGCGCTCTCGGCGGTCTTGCCGATCACCGCGGCCGGGCTGTTCATCGCGAAGTACACGCCCGGCTCGATGACCGACGCGGCCACCAGCGCCATGATCGCCACGAAGGACTCCATGAGCATGCCGCCGTAGCCGATGAAACGGGCGTTCTTCTCGTTATCCAGCAGCTTGGGCGTGGTGCCGGAGGAGATCAGCGCATGGAAGCCCGACACCGCACCGCAGGCGATGGTGATGAACAGGAACGGGAACAGGCTGCCCGACCACACCGGGCCGGTGCCGTCGATGAACTTGGTGAGGGCCGGCATCTGCAGGTTGGGGGCCACGATGGCGATGCCGATGGCGAGGCCGACGATGGTGCCGATCTTCAGGAAGGTGGACAGGTAATCCCGCGGCGCCAGCAGCAGCCACACCGGCAGCACCGAGGCGACGAAGCCGTAGCCGATCAGGAGCCAGGTGAGCTGCTTGCCATCGAACGTGAACAGCGGGCCCCAGGTGGGGCTGGCGGCGATGTCGCCCCCGTAGATGATCGAGGCCATCAGCAGCACGAAGCCGATGATCGACATCTCGCCGATGCGGCCCGGGCGGATGTAGCGGCTATACACGCCCATCAGCAGCGCGATGGGGATGGTGGCGGCCACGGTGAACATGCCCCACGGCGATTCGGCCAGCGCCTTCACGACGATCAGCGCCAGCACCGCGAGGATGATGACCATGATCATGAAGGTGCCGAACAGGGCGATCACGCCAGGTACGGCGCCGAGCTCGGACTTGACCAGATCGCCCAAAGAGCGGCCGTCGCGGCGGGTGGAGATGAACAGGATCATGAAATCCTGCACTGCGCCGGCAAACACCACGCCGGCGAGGATCCACAGCATGCCCGGCAGGTAGCCCATCTGGGCGGCGAGCACCGGGCCCACCAGCGGGCCGGCGCCGGCGATGGCGGCAAAATGGTGGCCGAACAGCACGTATTTGTTGGTCGGCACGTAGTCCAGCCCGTCGTTGTGACGCAGGGCGGGGGTCATGCGCTTGGGGTCGAGCTCCATCACCTTTTCGGCGATGAACAGGCTGTAGTAGCGGTAGGCAATGAGATAACAGCATACCGCGGCGATGACCAGCCAAAGGGCGTTGATGGTCTCTCCGCGATTGAGCGCGACGATGGCGGTGGCAGTGGCGCCCAGCAAGGCGACAGCACCCCAGCCCAGGTGACGCTGGATGGCGTTCATGGCTTTCCTCTTTTCTTGTTGGCAAGGGCGGGCGGGCCCGGCCGACGAGAAAGAAGAAGCAACAGTTCGGGGCGACGCTGCGCGGGGAGCTGAAACTGGATCTCACACGGGGTCGGGGCACAACCCGCTGCAGGCTTGAATCCGCGGCCCGACCGCAAACTCAACCTGGGCGGATTCTTCCATACGCATCCGTATGGTCAATCAGGGTTTTACACATCAATGGGGTGAGGTTGACCGAGATCAGACGATCTCGCGCTTGCTAGCGGATTGCGAGGCTGGCGGTGCCTGTCGACTCCCTGTGATCGCCGCGAGCCCGCGGCGGACGAAAAAACGGCCGGGACATCCCGGCCGTGTTGATGCGAGTAGGGGACGGATCAGACGTCGGCTTCGACCGAGTCGCCTTTCTCTTCCATCCAGGCCCGGCGGCCGGAGGCTTCGCCCTTGCCCATCAGCAGGGTGAACATGCGCTGGGTTTCTTCGAAGGCGCCGCCGCGCACGTGCACCGGCAGCACCCGGCGGGTGGCCGGGTCCATGGTGGTCTCGCGGAGCTGATCGGGGTTCATCTCGCCCAGGCCTTTGAATCGGCCCACTTCGATGTGTTCGGGCTTGACGCCTTCGTGGCCGAGGCGATCGCGCAGCGACGCCAGCTCCTGGTCATCCAGCGCATACAGGCGGCGCGGCGGGCGCTTCTTGCCGGAGGCGGGCACGTCGAGGCGGTACAGGGGCGGCTGGGCCACGTAGATGTGGCCGCGTTCGATGAGCTTGGGGAAGTGGCGGAAGAACAGGGTCAGCAGCAGGGTCTGGATGTGGGAGCCGTCCACGTCGGCGTCGGACATGATGATGACCTTGCCGTAGCGCAGCTCGGAGAGATCGGGCTCGGAATCCTGGGTGTGGGCGTCGACGCCCAGGGCCACCGCGATGTCGTGGATTTCGGCGTTGGCGAAGAGGCGCTCGCGGTCCACCTCCCAGGCGTTCTGGACCTTGCCGCGCAGGGGGAGAATGGCCTGGGTGTCCTTGTCGCGGGCCATCTTGGCGCTGCCGCCGGCGGAGTCGCCCTCCACCAGGAAGAGTTCGTTGCGCTCGATGTCCTCGGATTCGCAATCCGACAGCTTGCCGGGCAGCACAGCCACGCCGGACGACTTGCGCTTTTCCACCTTCTGCGCCGCGCGGGCGCGGGCCTGGGCGGCCTTGATGGCGAGCTCGGCGAGCTTCTTGCCGTAATCCACGTGCTCGTTGAGCCACAGCTCGAAGGGGTCGCGCACCATCCGCGACACCAGCTGCACCGCGTCGCGGCTGTTGAGGCGCTCCTTGGTCTGGCCCTGGAAGCTGGGGTCGAGCACCCGGGCGGACAGCAGGAAGGAGGCGCGGCCGAAGGCGTCGTCGGCGGTGAGCTTGACGCCCTTGGGCAAGAGCGCGTGGTGGTCGATGAAGTTCTTGATGGCGGTGAAGATGCCGTCCCGCAGGCCGGCTTCGTGGGTGCCGCCGGCCGGGGTGGGGATGAGGTTCACGTAGGATTCGCGCACCGGGGCGCCTTCCAGCGTCCACGCCACGGCCCACGAGGCGCCTTCGCCGGCCGCAAACGTCTCGTCGCCCTTAGGCGCGAACTTCTCGCCGGAGAACAGCGGGATCAGCGGCTCGTCGGTGAGGGCTTCGCCCAGGTAGCCGCGCATGCCTTCCTCGAACAACCAGGTGCGGGTTTCGCCGCCTTCGATGGCAAGGCTCACTTCGAGGCCCGGCATCAGCACGGCCTTGGAGCGCAGCAGGCGCTCGAGTTCGGCGCGGGGCAGGTCGGGGGCGTCGAAGTACTTGGCGTCGGGCCAGGCGCGCACGGTGGTGCCGCTCTGCTTCTTGGGCGCATCGCCCAGGCGGGCCAGGGGTTCGATCACGTCGCCGCCCGAGAACACCAACCGGTGCCGGCCGCCGTCGCGCACCACTTCCACCTCAAGCCGGTGCGACAGCGCGTTGGTGACGGACACGCCCACGCCGTGCAGGCCGCCCGAGAAACGGTAGGCCGAGTCGTCGTCGGTCTTGTTGAACTTGCCGCCGGCGTGGAGGCGGGTGAACACCACCTCGACCGTCGACACGCCCTCGACCGGATGTATCTCGACCGGAATGCCGCGGCCGTCGTCCGAAACGCTCACGGAGCCGTCGAGATGCAGGGTCACGCCGATCTTGCGGCAGAAGCCGGCCATCGCCTCGTCGGCGGCGTTGTCGATGACTTCCTGGATCACGTGCAGCGGGTTCTCGGTGCGGGTGTACATCCCCGGCCGCTGCTTGACGGGTTCGAGGCCCTTAAGAACGGTGATCGATTCGGCGGTGTAGGTTTTCTGGGTCATGCTTGAGGCGTGAATCCGGTGGGGTTTTCGAAGCGGTGCGGACTATACCGTGGGCGGCGGCTTCGGGCGAGACTCCCGGCGATCAGTCGCGGATGCTCACCCGCCCGGCGTTGTCGGCGGTCTGCCGGGCGATGCGGGCGAGGAGCGCGTTGGCGGCGCGGGCGCCGGGGCTGTCACCCACCGCACTGCGCCACGCCAGACGCACCGTGGACGGATCGCCGGGAACGGTGAAGATCGCCATCGACAAGGGGCACTGGGCCACGTTGAGGGGGTTCTCCTTCGCCATCTGCCAGGCGATGCGGGCGCTGCAGAAGTGGAGCACCTCAGCCTGGGCATAGACGGGCGTGTCTTCGCCCAGCGCGGGGCCGGTGCGGGACAGCATGTCACCAAAGACGCTCGGCGGGGAAGGAATCAACCCTTCGGCCTCGATGGCATCCACCAGCGCCTCCCGGGCGTCGGCGTAGCGGCTGGGGGTGATGCGCTGCTCGACGATGCCGTCGGCCATGGCGGCCGGGCTGGTGAGCACAAAGGCGAGGGTGGCAAGGGCGGCGAAGAAGGGGTGCGACATCGGCGGCTCCGGTGGAACGGCGAAGATCGGACGATACAAAAAAAGATGGCGCCACGGGGGCGCCAGAAGGAGGGAGAACACAGCAAGAGACTGTTTCGATGGCGGGCCTGTGGCGGCCCGTCCATCCGATGTGTGTGGCCTAGAAGAACAGGATCGCGCCGGCGGACAGGGTGCGGTTCTTGGTTTCGCTGTCATCCACGGTGCTGGTGATCTTTTCCTGGTTCAGTTCGCCGACGAGGGTCACGAACTTGTTCAGGCTGTGATAGACGCCCAGGGTGTAGGCCTTGTTCTTCCGCTCGTTGCCGGCACCCAGGATGCCGTCGTTGTCCTTGTTCTGACCGAAGTTGATGCCGAACTTGGTCTTGTTGTACTGGTAGGTACCCTGCAGGAAGTAGCCCTTGGAATCGGTCTTGTTGCCGAGGCCATCGGAGCCGCCGAAGAACTGGGCGCCCACGGTGGACAGGCCCAGGCCCTTGCCGGTGAAGGCATAGGCGACAGCGCCGAAGTTGTTCATGCTGGCCTTGGCACCGATTTCGTAGCCGGAAGCGGTGAAGGACTTGGCCGGGTTGGTGCCGGTGCCGTCACACACGGAGCCCTTGGAGCAGCTGGTGCTCTGGGTGATCAGGCCGCCCCAGACCTTGCCCGGCGCCATGCCCTTCCAGTCGTAATCGACCTTGGCCTGGAAGCCCGGGGTCTTGGTCTGGTCGCCCGCGAAGGAGCTCGGCTGGAAGATGCCCGCAGAAGCCTGCAGGCCGTCGAAGTTCGGGGTGGTGTAGGTGATCTGGGCCTGGAAGCCGGTGTACATGTAACCGTGGCCGATCATGCCGAAGGTGGTGTTGAACGGGATGCCGGCGTTGGAGGTGCCGCCGACGCCCAGCAGGGTCATGTCGGACAGGATGATGTTCTGGCCGAACAGGCCGATGTCACGACCGAACTTCAGGGTGCCCCAGTCGTTGTTGCCAAACTGGAAGTAGACGTTACGCACGTCGATCTGGCTGTACGGGCTGGAAGCGCCCGGCACGGCGCCAGCGCCGGTGCCGACGGTGGAGGGCAGGCCGACCACGGACGAAGAATCGTTGATACCCGGGGCGAAGCTGAAGTGAGCCTTGATGTCCTGGTCAGCGGCCTTGGTGGTGACCACGAAGTTGATCCAGCCCGGCAGCAGGCCGTTGGTCAGGGCGCTGTTCTGGGTCTTGGTCTCGGGGCCGCCGGCGACGGTGGTCTTGGACTCGCGGTTGACGTAGAAGCCGTTGATGGTGCCGTTGATGTCGAGGGTGACATCGTTCTGGGTGAAGCTCACGGCTTGGGCGCCACCGGCGGCAGCGGCAAGGCAGGCGAGGGCGACGGACTGAGCCAGCAGGGACTTCTTCATGATCTTTTGTCTCCGGAATTTTCTGTTTGATTTCACCAGCGCAACGGCCACGGCCCTGCGCTTGTGCTCCGCTCCTCCCGTTGTCGCATTCCAGCGTCGATCGCGCCTTGAAACACGCCGTTACGGAGCGCACTACCCATTGCGAAGGCTGTGCCAGCTCGGGGCCAGATCCGGATCAAAATAGAACAAGCTTATGTTACGAAAAGGAATTTTTTGTTTTGACGCGGCGGGGACGTGATTTTTCGTCACATTTATGCTGTTCATTTCCTGAACAACTGCCCCGAGGGTGCTGAAACGGGGTGGAGCATGTTGTGACGCAACATGTGCCGTTTTGCACAGCCGGCGGTGGGGCGCCAAGGGCTGGTAAAATCGGCGCCGACATTCAACTGCCCCGGCCGCACGCGGCCCGCCCTCCCCATGGATTTCCGTTCCAAGCTGGCTGCCGCCTGGCAGCGCCATGATTCCCTGCTGTGCGTCGGCCTCGACCCGGACGTCGCCCGCTTCCCGGCCCACCTGAAGGATCGCCCGGACGCCGTGCTGGCCTTCTGCAAGGGCATCGTCGATGCCACCGCCGACCTCGCCTGTGCCTTCAAGCCGCAGATCGCCTACTTTGCCGCCGCCCGCGCCGAAGACCAGTTGCAGGATCTCATCGCCCACATCCACGAAAAGCACCCCCAGGTGCCCGTGGTGCTCGACGCCAAGCGCGGCGACATCGGCGCCACCGCCCAGCAGTACGCCCGCGAGGCCTTCGAGCGCTTCCAGGCCGACGCGCTCACCGTCAATCCCTACATGGGCTTCGATTCCGTCCAGCCCTATCTCGAATTTGCCGACAAGGGCCTGATCGTGCTGTGCCGCACCTCCAACCCCGGCGGCTCCGACCTGCAGAACCTCGAGATCGCCGGCGGCCGCAAGCTCTACCAGCACGTGGCCGAACTCGTCGCCGGCAAGTGGAACACCCACGGCCAGAACGCGCTGGTGGTGGGCGCGACTTTCCCCCAGGAGCTCGCCGACGTGCGCGCCATCGTGGGTGATCTGCCGCTGCTGGTGCCCGGCATCGGCGCCCAGGGCGGCGACGTGGAAGCCACCGTCAAGGCCGGTCGCACCGCCGCCGGCACCGGGCTGATGATCTCGTCGTCCCGGGCGATCCTCTACGCCGGCAAGGGCGAGGATTTTGCCGACGCCGCCCGCAAGGTGGCCCTGGCGACCCGCGACGAAGTCAATCTGTACCGCCGCTGATCGGTCCGAAAACCGCTCAACTGCGCAGAAAACCCGCCATGTTGCAGCGCCGCAGAGTAGGATGAAGGGTCTTGCAACCGGGCCGGCGCCACGCCGCTGCCCGAGCGACGCCTATTTGTCTTGCTGAATCAGGCGCAATCCCGCGTCAAAGCACGCTCTCTTGGAATGCCCATGATCAGGCTGAAGTTCTCGGTGGAATTGAATTACGAGGTCGCCGCCCCGGGCTGCGACTTCATCTTCAACATCCACGCCGCGCACACCCGTCGTCAGCGGGTGCTGACGGAAATGATGGAGATCGGCCAGTTCCTGCTGCCGCAGGTGCACACCGACGCCGCCACTTCCAACCGCTACATGCGCCTGAAGGCCGAGCCCGGCCCGCTGCGCCTGCGCTACAGCGCGACGGTCGAGGTCCAGCACCACGTGGCGGCGCCCGAGCTCATCGCCGAGCAGCCCGTCTCGCGCCTGCCGCCCGAGGTGCTCACCTATCTCTACCCCAGCCGCTACTGTCAGTCCGATCGTCTGTTTGACGTGGCGCTGCGCGAGTTCGGGCGGCTTCCGCCCGGTTACGCCCGGGTCAAGGCCATCTGCGACTGGGTGGCGAGCCATGTGAGCTTCAAGTCCGCCACGACCAACGCCAGCACCTCGGCGATCGATACGCTCCACGACCGGGTGGGCGTGTGCCGCGACTTCGCCCACCTGATGATCGCCCTGTGCCGCGCGCTCAACATGCCGGCGCGTTTCGCCACCGGGATCGACTACGGCGCCGACCCGGCCCTCGGCCCGAGCGATTTCCACGCCTATGTCGAAGTCTTCCTGGGCGACCGCTGGTATCTCTTCGATCCGTCCGGCACCGCGATCCCCATGGGGCTGATGCGCTTCGGCGTCGGCCGCGATGCCGCCGATGTCTCGTACGCGACGATCTTCGGCGGCGTGCGTGCCGAGCCGCCCAACATCTCCATCATCGCCATCGAAGACGCGTTTTCCGGTGCCGAGCTGCCGCGCCGCCGGCCCGAAGCCCTGTCCACCGACGACGGCCCCATCACAGCCTGACGCGCCCGAACCGGCCAACCCAATTCAGATCATTCCGACAGGAGAACCCCCATGAGCACCATCGACGACATCGCCGCCCGCCACGGTTTCAGTGCCGACGCCGGCCGCGCCGCCTATGCCGCGCTGCAGGCCGGCGGCTTCAGCCAGGCCCAGTTCAGCCACCCCGAGCTGGGTGGCATGGGCCAGTGGATGAGCGGTGGCATGATGATGATCGGCGACATGTTCAACGAAGGCCTGAAGTGGCGCGTGGGCGCGCTGCTGACCGATCTGTCCCAGCACCGCGAGCCGGTGCAGCAGGCCGCGCCGTCGTTCGGCGGTGGCTTCGTGAACAACGCCAACTGGTGGCCGGCCGAGCTGGGCTATCCGTCCACCTCCGGCAGCCAGAACGACATGGCCTACGCCTGGTTCCCCAACGCTGCCAAGCTTTTGATGAAGGTGGGCAGCGACGTGTTCTCGTTCGACACCGGCGTGCTGACCATCTACGGCGTGCAGCAACAGCAGGGCGGCGGCATCGGCTCGGTGGTGCTCAACACCTCCAACGGCCCGATGGGGCTGCTCGGCCTCAACCGCTCCTGACCCCTCAGGGCCTGCGCCGCCACACCACACAGCGGTTGTTGGCGGGCATGGCCCGGTCTTCCACCAGCGCAAAGCCCCGGGCCCGGGCGAGGGCATCGACGGCCTCCAGGTCGCGGATGCCGCGCTTCGGGTCGTCGGCCCGCAGGGCGGCGTCGAAAGCGGCGTTGCTCTCGCTGGTGAACTTTCCCCCATCATTGAACGGCCCGTAGATCGCCAGCAGGGCGTCGGCGTCGAGTGCGCCATCGAGCCCGGCAAAGAAGGCTTCCACCTCCGGCCAGCCCATGATGTGCAGGGTGTTCGACGAGAACACCGCATCGAAGCCACCCGCCGGCCACCGGCGGGTCACGTCGAGTTCGAGCGGTGGCGGGGTGTTGGGCAGCGCCGCTTCATCCAGCCACAGGCGGATGCCGGCCAGCCACTGGGGCCGGTCGCTGGTCTGCCAGACGAGGTGGGGCAGGGCGGCGGCAAAGTGCACCGCGTGCTGGCCGGTGCCGGAGCCCACCTCCAGCACCCGACGCCGGTCGGCAAAGTGCTCGCGCAGCACCGCGAGGATCGGGTCGCGGTTGCGTTCGCAGGCAGCCGACCAGGGCTTTTCGGGCTGGATCTCCATCATCATTGCAGCGCTCCGTGTTCGCCGAGTTTTGCCGCAAGGCTGCCGGCAAAGGCCTCCCGCGCCGGCTGACGGCTGCGGGCCTTGTGCCAGATCATCACCGTCGTCACCCACGCCACGTCGTCCGGCACAGGATGAACCTGCAGCACGCCGGCCGTGCCGGTGAGATGCCCGCCAATGATCGCCCGCGGCACCAGGCTCACGCCCATCCCCGCCGCCACGCAACCGACGATCGCCTCGAAGGTGCCGAAGCTGCTGGTGCGAGCGATCGGCACGCCGTCGCGCCACAGCCAGTCGAGCAGGCGCTGGCGATAGCTGCAGCCTTCGCGGAAGGTGATCAGCTCCACCGGCCCGCGGGTAACAAGATCCGCGCTGGAGGCGATCGGCACCCAGTCGGCGGCGCTGATGAGCACCAGCTCTTCGCGGATCACCGGCAGCTGTTCGAGATCCGGATGCTTGATCGGGCCGGCGACGAGGGCCGCATCGAGCTGATGGGCCAGCACGTCCTGCACCAGACCGGCGGTGTGCGAGGTGGCGAGGCGCAGCTCGACCAGCGGGTGCTTGCGCCGGAAATCCGCGATCACCGCCGGCAGGCGGGTGGCCGCGGTGGTCTCCATCGAGCCCAGCCGCAGCAGGCCTTGCGGTGCGGCAGCGCTGCGCACGGCGTCGCGGGCTTCGTCGGCCAGGTTGAGCAGGCGGTCGGCGTAGTTTTCCAGCAGGCTGCCGGCCGGCGTGATGACCAAACGCCGGTTGATGCGGTCGAACAGCGGCGTGCCGAGGCTTTCTTCCAGCAGGCGCAGGCGGGTGGTGACGTTGGACTGCACCGTGTGGAGGCGCTGGGCGGCGCGGGTGACGCTACCTTCCTCGGCCACGGCACGAAAGAGGCGAAGATCGGCGAGATCCATGATCATCTCTTTTTGTGATGGAGTTGATCCCATTAAATCATTTTTATTGCTGATCTGTCCCGCGTAGCCTGCACGCATCCGAAACCGGGAGCGCCATCATGCAGAGCACCACCGTTCCAGTTCCATCCGTCCTGTCCAGCCCGCCGGTAATTGCCGCCGCCGGGTTACTTTCCCTCTTGCTGGCCATGGGCATCGGCCGCTTCGCCTTCACCGCGCTGCTGCCCCAGATGCGCGACGACGGGCTGGTGGACATCGGCAGCGCCGGCCTGCTGGCCGCGATGAACTACCTGGGCTACCTGGCCGGGGCGCTGTGGGCGGCCTTCAGCCGCAACGCCGACCCGGCGCGGCGGCTGGCCGGCGGGCTCGTCGCCAGCGTGCTCACCACCCTGGCGATGAGCGTCGACCTGGGCTTTGGCGGCTGGTGTGCGCTGCGCTTCGTGTCGGGCGTGGCGAGCGCGGCGGTGTATGTCTACGCCACCGGCATCGTGCTGCGCAGTCTGGCCGACGTGGGCGCGGCGGGGTGGAGCGCGCTGCATTACATGGGCGTCGGCGCGGGCATCGTCACCTCGGCCATCGTCGCGCAGCAGCTGGCCGGCGGCGCCCTCGTCGGGTGGCGGATGCTGGGTCTGGTGGCCGGCGTGGCGGCGCTGGTGGTGGGCGCGGTGCTGGT